>JAUQYS020000363.1:0-3258 GCA_030587585.2 Candidatus Njordarchaeota archaeon | reverse complement strand
GGCGTTTTCCAGATACTCCATTGCGCGCTTGTAGTCTCCTAGGACTGAATAACATATTCCTTTCCCAACGTACACCAGTAATATCAATTCTTCTATGTCCTCAGAACCAAGCTCAGCCATGAGTTTTTCGGCACATTCTAACTCGCTAAGAGCTTCTTTTTCCTCATCAAGTATTATAAGCTCCATAGCTTTATTTGCCTTTATACTCAACATAATTTTCCTATTACACAGCGAAAATTTGTAGCATATTTGTTCTGCTGTTTCATATTTTTTTAGGGCTTCTCTGTGTCTGCCAAGGATATTAAGAATCTTACTTTCCTCCAATATTACGTCTATTAATTGTTCTACGTACTTCCCACCATGATTCGTTTTTATATACTCGGACTCTAATTCCTGCAGTTTCTGCAGGGCCATCGAATATCTGTTAAGCTTCGAAAAAATACGAACCTCATTTTCAATTATTTGCGCGAGGTCCTCTATGGATATCGTGGAGCCTGCCTCCTTTTTAATTTTATTTAGTATATCTATGGCACTATTCAAATTTCCAAGCTTTTCGTTAATTAATGCCTCAGTTATTCCTAGTTTTATCCACTCAGAGGTATATTTGGTATGCACATTATTGGACTTAATTTTATTTCGTATAAATCTTACCAGCTCCAGTGCGTGATTTAACTTATCTGATTCCAATAACCTCATAAGCAGAGCCGTTACAAATGATATCGCTTTCCTTTGGGATTTTTTCCATATATGATCAATAGAACCCATTACGAAAGGAATTACCAAATCCACTTTCTCTGGCTGGATATCTATAACCCTTGGAATTAAGTTAACAGTATCAAAAATACATCTACTATTCGTATCTACCAATATCTCGACAGCTCTTGTCCATGAAAGCATACATGCGAGTATCCCCGCATTTTTCTTATTTTTTTCAAGCTTACCAAAAGCTAGGGCTATATTCGTAGCTATACTAGCATATACCAACCCAGCTAAAACCCGCATCCACTCTTCCTCACTCTTCTCGAGCTGCTTTACTGTCATTGAAAGAGCTAGATCTATATGCGCAGAGGGATACTCTTTTAGTAACGGTTTAACATTTCTTTCTATCACAGAAACAACAAAATCAGGGCTACTAAGAAAAACATCTACCATATCTGTAGCAATATACATTAGGTTTCTTTCAGACACATGGCCTCACATTTCGACAAATCAAAAAAATAAAAACACAAGATGTTTTTAAAAAATGTGGTAATTGAAAAATATGGCCATTCCTCCTCAATCTACAATACTGAAACCGTACTTTCTACGAAAATTATTCACGAGCTCTATTGCTTTCTTTTTATCGTTGTCGCTCATTTTGCTATCTTTTATTGCTTGAATCAGTATTCTGCTCCTTCTTTCAGCAAGGTCTTCTCGATAGCCGCCAACAAGCATATCTTCCTCGAACTCCTCGATTAGTCCTCTGACTTCTTCTAAGTGTGTTAGGCCCCCTGCGCCTATATCTCTTACATTCTTACCCATATACAGCGCGCCCTCTCTAATTACTAAAAATTTTCCCGCCTCAAAAGTAATTCTACCCTTGACTAGCCTATCATAGAATAAATAAGAATCTTTGACTTCAGGATCCTTCTTTCCAAGCTCTATTAGGATAATTCTCCTTATCTGCGTTGTTGTTACTATCTCCTGATCCTTAAATTTTTCTTCTACAACGCGAACTATTTCTTCTCCAAGCTCTCTGGATCCTCCTGCTTTCATTATGCTTTTTATAATTTTTTCCTTATCAAAATTTTCGATACTTCCATCAAACTTTTTCACTTTTTTAACCATTGAAATCACCAAATGTCTATATCTCAAATATGTTTATTTGGAAATAAAAGTATTCCTATTATGAGAAACATTATCATATACCCAAATAAAATGCGTGTGGAAAGAAAATTATCTGTAATATAAGAAGACCTATCACTATCGCAGAGCCAATTCTATAGCCAAGCTTTTTTTGTTTTGATGAAAACAGAGCTTCGCAAGCATATATTATCATCAACGCTCCATCAGTCTTAAAATAGTATAAAAATGGTATCGAATTAACGGCCATAACATAGAGACTAAAGAAGAATAATACCTCAAAAATAAATTCTTGTGTTATAGAATACAATAGAAAAAAAATCGCCATGAGAGTTGCATTACCCAAAATTCCCCCATCTAAAGTAGCTAGAACTTGAGCTGGCGAAACATATTCCGCTTTATCCTTCTCTTCAAACTCTGGCTTAACAGCAAAAGCTATAGGTATTCCAAATATTGCGACGATATAAAAAGCGTTTATTGGAACATGAGCTCGCTTTGCGGTTAAATAATGCATAAATTCGTGGAATGGGCCTATCATTAGTGCTATAATCCATAATAGTACAAGAAACTCGCCAAAATTAAGTCTTGACAAAAATGCAAATATGTCATCCCTCATGAGATATATTAGTTGTACTTTATCCCAAAAAAACACTAAAAAAATCGAAACAAATATTATAGAAAACGCTAAGAAACATGTTATCTTAGAGAACCAGTCCAATTTTACTTTTTTTAATTCAAATCTAGGTTGCAGATTTATTTTTATGACGAATCCGACAACAAAGAAAGTAATTCCTCTTCTTCTCAATCTCTTAACAAAGATTAAAACGGTCTGCAAAAAAAGTAGACAAAAAATATAAAGCAATACTATGTTCCACATCCATGTCATCTACCTATCCTTTTTTTCTTTATGTCTATTAGATAGATAGCCCAAAAAACAATCACACATAGATTTACAACATAGATCAGATATATTCCTATACCGTAGTCTCCGAAATCGTTGTCTATTATTTTCACATCGTGCGAGGATTTTATCACTATATTTTTCTTATTACTTAAAATCCTATTTTTTGCTATTATTATCCTTGACGATGACTCTATTATTAGACCATAGTCATTTTTTTCTAGGACATTATTAGTTATGTTAACGTAGCGAGATTCGACTAAATGTATTCCTACATATGTGTGATATACTTGAGAGTTTTTGATGGATACAAAAAACGAGCTTTCTATATTCATTCCTTTGATACTTTCTGACAACAAAAAACCGTGGATAGAAATAATGGCCCCTTTGTAAATATAAATACCAGAATTATCAACATTATGTAAAGACATATCTTTCATCTGGATGCTTAAAGATTTCTTGACTATAATTGCATCAGAACATCCATCTACAAAAGTTGACTCCGCAGAGAAATT
>JAUQYS020000322.1:0-2299 GCA_030587585.2 Candidatus Njordarchaeota archaeon | reverse complement strand
TCCGTGCCGCCCCGTTTGAGCCAGCACTTTGCTATTCGAGCTCGAGGCTCAGGTGTGTTGTTTCGCCTCACGGGACGGCGGCTAGATTTTTAGTCGACCTCTATGGGTCAAAAATGAAACAGCCTGTTGGAGCCTAGGTAGCCATCCCTACATATAATGATGAAATTTGGCCTAAGAATTAGCAAGCATGGGTGTGTATGATCGCGAAGCGATTATGAGGAATTTTTATTTTATATTTTAAAAAATGATATGTTGAAAAAATGGTGTCTTCGATATTATTGAAAACTGTTAAGCTAAAAGACGAAAGAATACTAGCTTTTGGTTTAGGTTTTTTATCTAGAGTTATTAGCGAGATAATAGCTGGCAAATATCCCGTTGGCTATGACACAAGCACATACTATGTTTTGTTTGCCGTTGAAATGAATTGGTTTAAGCAAATCAGTCATGCTCCTCTGTATCAATATATCCTTTTTTTAGTAGTTATGGCTCTAGGGGGAAATATTCTAATAGCTATTAAGATATTGTCATGTTTCATTTGTGGGTTCTTTACTTATTCATTGTATATCTGGGGGCAATCTAATGGTATAAGCAAAGAGAATTTATTAAAATTTGTTGCGATAGTATACTTCTATTTTGCAGTTTTTAGGATCGCATGGGATCTTCAAAGAAATGTACTTGGTTTATCTTTGGTTTTGTTAACTTTTTCATATTACAAAAAAAGCAAAAACATACTTGTAGTTGGCATGCTTGGATTCCTAGCATGTATCTCACATCAATTTTCAGCATTTGTTTTGTTAGCATTGTTTATTCCAGAGTTGATGAAGCCTAATATTAGGGTAATAACGACACTTTTTGCTGGTTTGATAGGGTTCGCTGTAATAGTTTTCTTTACATGGGGAACGAATCTCGAGAGTGTGTTAGCTAGTATCACAATTTTTTATGGAAAAAAATATATTTATGTTCCAATACATCTGATGCCGCTGTTTATTTTTTGGTTGTCTCTTCCGATTTTACCGTTTATTCTGTGGTATATCTATGGGTTTTTTAATAAGGAATTTGGGGGAATATTTAAATATATTAATAAAAATAATATATCGTGGGTCTTATTAACATTTATTCTTGCTCCGATTTTTGTGATATATTATCGCTTAATTTTTATGGCATTTATACCAATTATACTTTTTGTTTTTAATGTTGTCGTCTCTAGTGATAAAAAAAATGCTATGCGACTTCTCATATTGGCGGTAGCATTCTCCTCTTCAATATACCCAGCTGTATCATATGTATATCCAATGTATTCCGAATTTAGAAAAACGGCACCTGGATGCTTGTTCGCTTCAACAGTTGCGCCATGGGACGCCCAACATTTCGAAAATTTATTTAGGGAGGCTATATCAATAATAATGTCTAAAAAGAATGTAACGCTGATTGTGCATCATCTACAGATCGCGATAGCATACGCAGCTGGTGTAGATCTATTAGGGCAAAATGTCTATATAACCTCGGCAGATGATACTTTCGAAGAGCCCCTTCGCGTTGTTTTAAACATGTCGGATGGGGCGTTGATTGTTTGGTATGTAACTCCAATTGTAGGCGCATGGAGTTTGCCAAATGGTAATTTCACTAAAATAAGTCAAAGCGGTAGTGTCGCACTTTATTTATATTTTTCCTGCGCAATAAATAAATTTAATGGGGCATAGGTAGGCATATATAGACTCTAAAAATGATCAGGATCACTAAAAATGGATAGATAGAATATACGGGGTATTTCGAAAATAGGCGCAAAATAGGACACATATGGTATCAAGTGTAGCATCGAACAGAAATTCTGTTAGGTATGACATATATTCGTCAGATAGTCTGTAATCAAAAGTAGCACACGTGAAAAAGTCCTAGCGTGAACAATATAAGACTCTTTTTATTGCTTTTCTGTAACATGCTAACTTATATATGCTTCATCTTTGTATGAGTTGGGTGCATTATCGATTTGTCCATATAGAGGGGGTCTACTGAGTCTTATGGTATCTTTTTCTCATATGTGGTATAGCGCTAGGATAGGCGTATTACATTTTCTTGTCTTTCTTCTTTTTATATAGTCTTTCTATTCCTTCTGTTGGTAGGCGTTGCGTGATTTAAAATTTCTTGGTGTTTGTTTCGCCGGCACTACTAAAAATCCAAATAAGTATTTGATGACGAGTTTAGTATGGTCATCCCAATCATCTGATGTCAGAGAATGCCTATTTTGTATTTTTCGAATTGCTATATTAGGAAAGTTTGAATTTAGTATGGATAGATAAAT
>JAUQYS020000314.1:0-2812 GCA_030587585.2 Candidatus Njordarchaeota archaeon | reverse complement strand
GGTAGTAAACGCGACAGCTCTGAACTATACCGGCGATATAGGTATCTTAAAAGAGTGGAGCATTGACCAATCTATTAGTATTAATAATGAAACAAACATATCGACAGTATTTGTGGATAGGATTCTATGGGGAAACAATTCAACCATGGCTGAATATCAAAAAGGAAAGTATCTATTCGGTGAAAATGTCTCCTTGTGTTATGTGCAAGAATACTGGTTTGGAAGTAGAATAATAGTGTTTTCGTCGTCTTTAATGTTTGCTGATGAGTATATCGTGGCTGAAGAGTACGATAATATGATGTTGTTTGAAAATATTATGAAGTGGCTTGGAGATCAAATCAATTATATAGGCATTGATAATATGATAGTACAGCCAGACATAGAAACATTTGACATAAATATCTATGATTCACTCACAGTCTATTTCAATGTTATAGCAACAAATATAGAGAATGAATCTGGGTTTGATGATGCTATAATACTATCTGGATTTGAGTCATTAGGACGATTCATAAATGTAGAACCGGCAAACTTAACGAATGTTTCGTTTGACGCTACACAGAAGATAATTAATTGTTCGTACGAAACCAAGCTTTATTTTGGCAATCTGCTAAACAATACTAAAGGTAGAGCTATTTATATAAAAATACTTGTCATAAAGCAATACTATGGCTTCACGTGGAGTAAGGGTATAGAAGTTTATATTATTAAACCACCATACGAACCACATGCTTTTCACCCAATATTACTTACTACGATGTTGATAATAGGCATAAATCTAATAGCGATTTTGATATTATTGCCTCACTTCTTGGCCGCTAGAAGAAAAGCACAACAAATTGAAAAAGAGATAAAAAAGACCTAACTATTTTTTCTTTTCCCGCATTTTTTTAATGATCTCTGATATTTTAGGTTCTTCAGGTTTTTCTTTTGTTACTTTTCTTTTCTTTTTGGTAATAACGGACATAACTAAGCCATAGATAATTAGAAAAGTTCCAGCTCCTAAGGGTATAAGCCATATAAGAGTGGAATATTGGAACAAAGATTTTTCTTGCAGAACGTTTAGTGCGCTTTTTATAAGGGTGATCCAAAATTCTCGATTTTCAGCTATGTCTATCCAAGATAAGTTATACTCAGGTACGATAATATCGCTGAGGCTAGTAGCGAAACCGAGGGTAATCAATAAACCCGAACCAAATTTTTTGGCAAAAAATATTGATGCTCCACTTTCGAAATAGAGTATTGTTCCATCTCCACATAGTGCGTATGACCATGCTGGAGGCCTGATTATTTTAAGTGAGCTAATATTAGAAGCCTCAACAGTTATTATTGTTGACATAAGCACTAAATCAAAGGTTGTTCCTCCAAGGAAATCGCGCATTGACTTAGTGTACATTTCTTCGGTAATATGGAGATAGTAGTCTTGGGATAGTGGATCCACTAGAACGTTTCCTAGCCCCTTAGTGTAATTGAATCTTACCTTGAAATCGAAAGGTATACTTGATAATAAATCGTCCATTATTATTATGTCTGGATTAAAATCGCGGTTCTTGATATATTCCATTCCCATAATGATAACGATGCCTCCTCTCCTGAGATATGATTTAATTATATTTTTTTCGTTGTCAGAAAAAGTTTTATTTGATGGCAAAATGATATAAATCGATGTACCTGAAAGCGTCGAGCTATTAATCGTGCCATTTATGTAATGTGTATACACTTTGTTGTTAAGAGATTGGTTAAGATATTTGAATGCTTTGCTGAAATTTAGTGAGACAGGGTCATGGGAATTATCAATAGCTATTGTTATATTGCCTGCATTGTCTGCTTGCGCAGAGCAAGAAATTGGGTAAAGCATTGTAATGGTAAATATTATCAGGATGCTTATTGAAGTTTTTTTCAGCATATTTATCAGCTTAGCACTATTCCTCTAGAAATAATATTCGTTGAGAATTTCGCCCCTTATTTTTGCTTTCCCTCCCGTAGGCTCAACAAGGACTTCATTGCAACCTGGGCACAATACTTTTGTTGATGCGTGGGAAAATGTGATTATCTCGTGGCCGCAGTTCTTGCATTTAACTCTAATAAACGTGCTTTCAGGAAAACGAGCTATTTCTCTTTCTTTTTCATCGAGTTCCTCTATTATTTTTTTTATTTCTTCAGCCATAAGTAGCACCTCAGATATCGTTATCTCATCATTTAGTCTTCTAGAGGATCACCTCTTCATCATTGCTCTTACTGAGACCGAATAATTTTTCCAAATTTTAGTATTTAATTTTAATGATTTATGTTCTTGATGAATTATTGCTTTGAGTTTTTTAAGAGAAGGACGAATTCTTCGTTATTATCTGTTGTTTTGCATATATGGTAATATTGTCGGGAACGTTATCAAAGATAAGGGTTCCCGGGCCGACTTTGACGTTTTTTCCTATTAACACTCCTGGCATTGCCCCCGAGTGTATACCTATCTCGGTATTAGAACCTATTATGGTTCCGAACTTTTTTAGTCCAGTACCTATTTTTTTATTTTTCCATTTTGCCTTTACGATTCTTCTATCTAGTCGCACATTACCGGTTATAAATCCTGCGCCTACATGTACTTTATTGGCAAAAATAGAATCCCCAATGTATCCAGAATGTGTCTCTGAGCGGATACCCAACCAACTCCGTGCGACTTCCATGTTAGCTCCGATAATGGAGTTTTTTTCGATGGAGCTCTCACGTACCAATACGTTATTGCCTATTATTGTGTTTTTACCTATGTATGCTGGGCCTTTTATTATTGCATTCTCGTAGATTTTTACGTTTTCAT
>JAUQYS020000311.1:0-5957 GCA_030587585.2 Candidatus Njordarchaeota archaeon | reverse complement strand
AATATCTAATTTTTATTCAAATAAGTTTTTCTCTCATGGAAAAGCAGTTATTTTATTAATGTATCTAGAATAGGAGGATCTGTAGGTTTTTTTTAAAATAAGTCATACCAATTTTTATGGCAAAGACAGATACTGAATAGGTGTTGATTCGTGCTATTGCATTGTTATCTGATACAAAATGTTTTTGTGTTCATTTGAGATGTGTGGTTTTCACTCTTTTGTGAAGTTATGTTATTTGCAATTTTGTGTCTAATGAATATTTAATCTATTCGTTTTATTATTCATTTTTTAGTGGTGTATTTTATCTATGCTTAAAATACTTTTTAGAAATTATTACTATTGATGAGGTAGTGATATTCATGTATTATGAGATCATACACGCTTCAGATGAGCTAGTTGGCTCAGAGGGCTTTCTTAGACTACCAACATACATATTTGATGAGTTTGTTTTCGATGAGAATCGGCAAGAGGCTCTAGATAAAGCACTGTATGCGCTGAGAAATGGGAAAAATGTTTTGATTGTGGGAAAAGCAGGCGCAGGAAAAACAGCGTTTCTTGCTGTTGTTCTTAAAAAGCTTATGGATTCTGGCTATAGAATAGGAAAGATTATTAATGGAGAGATCGTGCTGAAAGAACATGAATCTAATGGTATTTTTCTGTTCTATGATGATATTCCCCGAATGGAACAAATAACGTTGAGGTCGATAATAGAAAACAGAGCGAGGATGATTATATCTACAGCTAGGGTTGAAGAGTTAGACGATCTGTCGAAGAAAATAGGGATGCGTCCAGAAGACCTTTTTTTGGTAATAGAAATTAGGGAAATGAGCGAAGAAAATCTGAGGAAGATCTTGGAGAGGTTCGCTCGGAGGGAGGGCATAGAGATAGATCCCCTAGCAGTAAACGTTGTGATTTCTAAAGCGCGAAATCTACCAGTCTATATATGGCAAGTAATAAGAGACCTTACAATAGCTAGAAAAGATAGACTGGATGTAGATTTTGCAAATAAGATACCTGAGGGAATGCTAGAGTATGTCGATAGGATACTATGGAACGTGCTTGGAGATAAGGAAGATAGAAGAGAAATACTACTAACTCTTCTGATAATGACCAATATGCCAGAATATGAGATGCACCAAGATTTATTTAATGCGGTTTTTGTTGAGGCCACAAAAGAGATAAGAGGAGTTGAGGCCCCCTCCAGAACGATAATCCTCGGTAGCGATACCTTAGACAAAGTCTGTAGATACTTAGCGAGAACACCAAGATACTCCTTCCGTCTACCTCACGATTCATGGGCAGATGTGTTAAAAGGAAAAAGTAGGGGGTTGCTTAGTAGAGAAATTTCTGGTCTCGTATACATATTTCCCATAGATGAACAGCTGAGGATACTGAGAAATGCTGCCAAACGTGCATATGATGAATCGATATCAAAATCAAAAGATACTGATAGAATCCGCGAATTTTTCAGGCAATTAAACCTAATAGGATTAGGAAAAGAAGTTATAGGTGAAAAAGTCGAAGCGCCACCCCCCATTCGACGTAGTATATCTGTCGAGCCAGTAGTTCAACGTGAGGCTGTGCAGGAAGCTGTTGTGCCCAGAGAAAGAGTGGAAGAAAAAATACCGACAAAGCCTATCGAAGTAAAAGCGGGAGAAAGAATATCTCTTAAACTATATGCTACATCCCGCAGAGTCAAGTCCTACAACGTTACATCTTTTTCGGCTCCGTTAAAGCTAAGTGAGATATCAGACGCAATACTAAGCTCTGGAACGTATGTGTCAGTATGTAGTTTAACCAAACGTGAGGCTTTGAGGCGAATTATGTATAGAAAAATGGGCAGAAAATGGACGATAAAATATCCCTGCTGGGGTGGACTATCAATAACAGAGACTATAGAAATTTTTGGTGGGAAAACTGAGGACGAGAAGCTGAAAGACTTTTTCATTTGGTTTTTCTTGGCTTTCGTGTTTTTGTTTATACCATTCATAGGGCCATTACTGTTTATCATGTTGTTCCTCGGATCGATTGCTCAATTATTTTTCCAACAAGGAGTATATCTATCAGAGATAGTAATAGATGGGGAGAGAGATACTGTGTATAGGCTCGTTCGTGAGATAAGAGCAAAGATAAGAAGAAAGCCATTACAAGTGCCACCTCATGTCGCGAAAAGGCTTCAGAGAAGACTAGGTATAAGTATTACAGCGCTAGAAAAACAATGGTATGTAATTTGAAGTCTCTTCGTGTTTTTTATTGCTTAGCAAAGACAAGTAGTAAACCTTTTTAATTTTTTGGCATCAAAAATAATTTTGATTGTTATATATGACATAACATGCGCGAATCTGAGGGAAGTTTTAAAAAAATACTAGCCTATTGGGAATGATGGTTTGGATAGCTTTACTTTTTTGCCGTCAACAAAAGTTTCGATCTCTATGTAGTCTGGCAGTATGCTGGTATTTACTTTTTTCATTAGTATTTCCTCAACTTGGAATATTCCCGCAGCATCAACCATATCTACCTCTATCCTTATCGGTTTTCTTAGGCCCCTCTTGATATTTATTTCTCTTATACTCAACGCAGATACGCTATGGATATCTACTTTTCCTATGTTATACGGCATTCGGCTTCGCCCAGCAGCCATATCGCATCCATCAGCCACTTTTACGACAGACCCTTCGACAGTATATGCGAAGACATCGTCATCGTGAGAAAATATTGCGTTCATTATATGTGAATAAATTAACCATTTTTTCTTTCTTGGTTCGTCCTTCCAGAACTTGTGTATGTATCTCCAAACGATCCTATTAGCTACGATAGTAGAAAATCCATAATGAAACGCTCTGTGAACCATGTTGCCTAGATCATGGATAAATGCGGCGATAGCCACAACGGAGGCCGCTTCGTCGAATGTTCCGGCTCCAGACGATACTAGATTTGGTTCTAACGAGTCTCTCAGTAGTATCAATATTTTTATAGCGTTTCTAGTAGTTATTATTGCGTGTGACCTGCCATGATCGTTATATTGTAGATACTTTACGATCATATGATTTGTTGCAAGTTGTGCGGCTAGGATTTCTGGGTCTTTCAGAAGGGTATTAACTATTTCTGAGGTTTTTTCTAGTCTTTCCATTTTGGGTAGTTCGAGGAGTTCTTTTGATATGTTTTTTATCTGCATTTTTTCTGGTACGGATGTCCTGATCTCAAAATACTCGCTCATATTCATCACCTACATATAGCAAAAAGTATACTAAGCAAATATAGAATATAAAAAGAGATTCTTGTGTTTTTTATTGACTGAGCTTTCATTGATTTTTTGTTTCTTTTAGATAATTTTGAAATATTTATTTGCTAATTATCTTATTTATGGCGGAAGGAATAAACCAGACGGATACTTGAACATAAATGACCAAAATTACATTATCGATTGCAAAATGCACAAAGAAATAGGGATTAGCGAGTTTAGAAAACTCAAAGATTATTTAGACCACTTTACTGGTAAAGAAAATCTTCCTGAAACAAATGACGGCCTATTTATCATTAGTAGAAACTTGATTAATAGCCATGGGAATGGGGGTTTGAATCCATCATCTAAGAATGAAGTTTTTCAAGATGTGGGGTATAACGTAGGTTTTATCAGTTTAGAATATATTTTAGATTTATATGAAGTATATAAAAATAATATAGGTAGATTTAAGAAATCGAATCTATTAAAAATGTTATTAGATACATTTGGTAAAGTATTCAATGAGTCTTTAAATATCGATAACGTAGGAAAATTAGAAGAATCAGAAAATAATATTAAAAACAACCTTATTCGAGAATTAGAGAGAAACGAATCCTCATATCTTCCATCAACTGAAAAGGAGGCCATGTGATGGATGATGTCCCCGATGGCTTCAAGACGACCGAAGTGGGCACCCTGCCAGAGGAGTGGAGTGTAGTGGGATTGGGGGATGTGACTGAGAAAACAAAACAAAAAGACCCAAGAAAAACTCCCGAATTGAGATTCAAATACGTTGATGTATCGAGCATCAGCAGAGATGCCCTGAAAATAGCAGAGTGTAAATTATGTCGAGGTAACGATGCTCCAAGCAGAGCAAAAAAATTAGTTAAAAAGAATGATGTAATTTTTGCAACAGTGAGACCCACTTTAAAGAGATTAACATTAATTGATGAAGAATTCGATGGAGAAATATGCTCAACAGCCTTTTGTGTTTTAAGAGCTATGGAAAACATTTTGAGCCCGGCATACCTGTTCTATGCGATACAAACAAATGCATTTATGGATGAACTTGAAAAAATCCAAAGAGGAGCAAGTTATCCTGCGGTCACTGATTCAGATATAAAAAATCAAAAAATCCCCCTCCCCCCACTCCCCGAACAGCACCGCATCGCCGCCGTGCTCTCCGCGGTACAGGATGCGAAGGAGAAGACCGGGGCGGTCATTGCGGCGGCGAAGTCGCTCAAGAAATCCCTGATGCGCCACCTGTTCACTTATGGTCCGGTGCCTGCGGGGGCGGCGGAGAGCGTGCCGCTTACGGAGACTGAGATCGGGCTGGTGCCGGAGGGGTGGGATGTGGTGAGGCTGGGGGATGTGGCAGAGACAAGAAAGGAAACAGTAGATCCAAGAAATAGCAAATCTAAATACGTGGGACTTGAACATATAAATCCGGGGGAATGTAGTTTGAAGAGGTTTGGGTACAGTGATGACGTGCGAAGCGCCAAAAGTAAATTTTATTTGGGAGATATTTTATATGGAAAATTGAGACCTTATCTGGATAAGTGTGTTTTGGTAGACTTTGAAGGGATATGTTCAACAGATATTATCGTGGTAAAGACAAATAATAACGCGAGTAACACATTTTTATCATATTTTCTACATACGGATGAATTTAGAGAATATGCTGCTAAAACAATGACGGGGGTGAATCACCCCAGAACATCTTGGCGCGCATTAAGTCAATTCTTAATCCCCCTCCCTCCACTCCCCACTCAGCAAAAGATCGCCTCCATCCTCTCCACCGTAGACCAAAAGATCGAGGCAGAAGAGAACAAAAAGAAAGCCCTCGATGAACTCTTCAAGTCTCTTCTCCACAACCTCATGACCGGCAAGATAAGAGTAAATCACCTGGAGGCGATATCATAAAACAGAGAGCACACCCAAAGCCCCTATCCGCGGATGAGATACTCACAGATGCCACAAATATAATCGCAAGACACCTCCCTGATGCACGGATCTTCCCTTTCGGGTCAAGAGCGAAAGGCGATGCCAGATGGCTTACAGGATGGGCTGGATCAAAGACGAAGAGAGATGGCTGGAACTTCTCGAAGCGATAAACCTGACATCGCATACATACAATCAGGAGACCGCCATGGACGTGTATGAAACAGTAAAAGAGAACTATGAAGTGTTTAACAGTCTGTTAAACGAATTGAGAAAAGAGATCTGATTAAGGTTGACCATCTGGGGGATACGATCATGAACGTAATCGAGACCATAACAGAACACAAAAAAGAGATAAAGAAAAAGTACGGCGTAAAGAAGATAGGCGTATTCGGGTCACACGTGAGAGGAGAGCAAACAGAAACAAGCGATGTCGATCTACTCGTGGAATTTGAAAAACCGACCTTCGATAACTTTATGGATCTACTCTTCTTTTTCGAAGATCTATTCGGAAAAAAGGTAGACCTGATCACGAACAGAGGCATGAGTCCGCATATCAGCCCTCGCATAGAAAAGGGGGTGGTGTGGTGTGAATGAAAATTTGGGGGGCGAGAGATATTCCGTCCAGAAACCACTGATAGGTTATGTCAGAGAACCTTCTGCCGAATATGCAGCATCTGATGGCAAGAAGGCGTTTCTCAATCTTGGCTGGAAATATATCAGTCCTGCTGAGGCGTTGAGATTCCCTTGGTGAGACAAACATGGCTTGCTAAGAAGGAGAAGAAGAAAGTTG
>JAUQYS020000293.1:0-3082 GCA_030587585.2 Candidatus Njordarchaeota archaeon | reverse complement strand
ATGTCCTTAGGAGAATATCTCTAAGATTCCTTATTGCTTCGCCCACAATTGTTTTTTCGGATTCTACTATAACTTCCCTTATCGGCCATCTAGCTTTTATTTTAGCTTTGGATCTTGCGGCACCTACGGCGCTTGTTATATCCTTGGCTACTTCCATCATTTCTTCTAGTTTTTTGTCTATGTAATCTGCTTTTGGCCAATTCAGCAAAAATACACTAATAGGTAAAGTTTTGTCAAGATCCCGTATAAGATTTTGATATATTTTCTCGGATATAAACGGAGCAAACAATGCGAATACTGGGATCAGCTTTTTGAAGACCTTATATAGGGTATAATATGCAACTGTTTTCACTGGATCATCCTTCTCGATCCATAATCTCCAGCGTATGATTTTACCATACCAACGACTCAGATCTTCGACTATGAATTCTAGTATTTCTCTTCCAGCCTTAGCAAAATGACACTTATCTAAGTTATCTTCCACAGTTTTGATCGTGCTGTTAATTCTCGATAGAATCCATTTATCCTCAATCCTAGCATGTTTCTCAAAAAATTTGTCATCAAATTTGCCTGGATCAAAATTATCGAGCTCCATATACGTCTTAGCCATTATATGCACATTCCATAGTATATTGAGAGCACTATATATTTCCTTTACATCATCCCATTTGAATCTTATATCCTCCCACGGCGAAACAATAGTTATCAGATAGCATCTTAGAGTATCTGCACCATATTTAGAGATAACATCCTCCGGCATAACTATGTTCCCCAAAGATTTCGACATCTTTGAGCCAGCAGCATCCAAAACGAACCCATGCATGACTACTTTTTTATATGGTACTTTGTCGAAGAGCACTACGCCTAGCACCTGTTGAGCATAAAACCACTTTAATACCTGATCTTGGCCCTCGATTATAAGATCAGCTGGGAACAACTCATCAAACTTTTCTTTTCGCCGAGGATAACCTAGACTTGCCCACGCACATATAGCCGAATCAAACCACACATCCAAAACATCTCTAACCCTTCGCATATCCCCCCCACACTTTGGGCATCTTAAAACGACATTATCTATGAATGGTCTATGTGGATTAATATCTTCTGGCAGACTGCTTTTTGCTTTTTTCTTTAGCTCATCAAAAGTACCGACAACTTCCATTGTTCCACAATTTTCGCAGATCCATATAGGTATCGGCGTGTTCCAGAACCTTTGCCTAGATATGACCCAATCACCTACATTTTCTACTCCATCATGGTATCTCTTTCTTACCCACGATGGAACCCATTCTACGTCTCTCTTATCACAAGCAATTATTCTATCCTTTATCTTCGATACAGCGAGAAACCATTGCTCAGTAGCTCTAAAAAGTAGTGGCGACTTACACCTCCAACATGTAGGATATCTATGTACTATTTTGCCAGAATACAATAACGCTCCTTTATTTCTAAGTGTTTCTATAATCTGCTTGTCAGCATCCTTTACAAATATCCCTTTCCAATGTCCCTCAATAAATGTGCCGTCTTCGCCTACAGGACAGTATATAGGGAGCCCATATTTTTTTCCTATTTGCCAGTCTTCTTGGCCATGACCTGGAGCTATATGAACGAATCCCGTACCCTCGGTTGTCCTTACAAAGGGACCTAAAACAACAGTATGAGCATTCTTATATTGCCTATCAAATTCCTTTTGAATCGGTATCTCATCCAATAACGGATGCTCATATTTTATTCCTTCTAACTCAGAACCTTTTACGCGTTCTACTATTTCATATTTTGATATTCCTATCTCAGACATTACTTCTCTGAGTCGATCTTTGAGCAACCAATAGTACTCCTCTCTGCCGTCTATTTCTACTTTTATCTTTACGTATTCATAATCAGGATGCGCTAGAGCGGCCAGATTAGCTGGGAGAGTCCACGGGGTTGTTGTCCAAATTAGCAGATATGTATTTTCTTTTCCTATAATCTTAAACTTTACATATATAGACGGATCTTCTATCTCTTTGTATTCTATTTCATGTTCTGCAAGCGCAGTTTCGCATCTTCTACACCAATGAACAACCCTTGTGTCCTTATATAAAAGCCCTTTTTCCCACGCTTTTTTAAATGTATACCACTCACTCTCAATATAATATGCATCTATTGTCCTATATGGATTTTCCCAATCCATAAACACTCCTAAGCGCTTAAACTGGCCCTCCATAATTTTTAGATTACCCAAAGCCAGCTTCTTACAATCCTCTATGAATCTATCGATGCCATATTTCTCGATATCCTTTTTTGTTCTAAAGTTGAGTCTCTTCTCCGTTAGGACTTCTATAGGTAAGCCGTGCATATCCCAGCCAGGCTGCGCTCTAACACAAAAACCCTTCATCGTCAAGTACTTTATGATAACGTCCTTAAGTACCTTATTCCACGCGGTACCAAGATGTATATATCCAGACGTATATGGGGGCCCGTCAAGAAAGTAAAATTTTTGTCCCTTACTTCTTTTCTCAAACATTTTTTTTGGTATATTATTCTCTCTCCAGAATTTATCTATTCCATCCTCTATCCATTGCCCGTACATTTTCTGTTTTTCTTCATTTTTCACATGGATCACCATTGTCTCTCAAATCTTGACACTATATATAGATTGACAAACCCCCAATTAAAAACAAATGGTGATATTATCGCACACCAAAATTATAGATTACAAATTTACAATTTCTTTTTCGTATTGTAAATATATAGCCATACATGGCGATAGAAATGAACATCAATGAAACTAGAATAAACACTGAAATAATAGAAAAATTGGAACTAATATCCATGATCCTTCATAAAACTAAGCAAATCAACGCCGATGCTGTTGACTACATAATCAAAAACAGGCTATACTTCATCCCGAAAAATACTACGAGAGAAAAAATATTAAAAAAATTAGGAACAGATCTTAAAGCGATAAGCTATTATTCTCCCCAGATATCCTTTCTGCTGTGCCATCTCTATATGAGCCATATTATCGGAAACGAGTACTATTTGGAATATGATTCACCAATAGTCATACCAGCTATTTTAGATGCTACGTATCACCATG
>JAUQYS020000279.1:0-2703 GCA_030587585.2 Candidatus Njordarchaeota archaeon | reverse complement strand
CATTAACATAGATAGAGATATTAGCAACGTATTTCTCCGCTGTTGTGTTCCACTCCACCCAGACCATCCAACATTGTTGAAGCAACAAGCTACCATTCTCTGGAGATGTTATTTTTATTTCTGTTACGATCACTAGGACAAAACAAGAAATTGTTTGTTCTTTATATACTAGAGTAACAGAGATGTTCCAAACTCCTGTATCAAGAAGAACGGTCGAGTTATGAGACGTTGTATTATCGACGATCGAGTCATTTACAGCAATAATAAAATAGTCGTATACCCCAGAACCATTCCATTTAACGACTATGTTTTGGAATTTATAGAATAGTGACATATTGTCGGGTTCGGTGATCTTGATATAGGCAAAATTTATGTAGACAGAATCTCCTCTATCTATGGGGCTCATATTTTCGTAGAGAAGCTGAAGAGTTATATTGTAAAGTCCAAAACTTTCGATTTCACTGCTGGTAATAGTAACATGAATTTTCTTTGTTGATTGATTATAGGCCGAAGTATTACAGATCTTAATAAGGGAACCATTAGCATAAATATTGATGAACCAAAACTGCGTATTATTTCTTGCGATAATTTCAGCGGAGTAGTTTACGAGAGTAAAATTACTGGGTTCTTCTATTATTATGGCTCTAGGTTCGAAAGGATCCGTATGCTCGATATAATATTCTCTATAGTTGCTTAAACCGTCATCATCCGTATCAAGAGAGCATCTAAACGCTGTCTCATTGAAACTAAGCTCATCAAAATTGAGAAGATTTGGAGTCTGATTCTCCAAAATATAACCATAGAACAGATCATAATAAGTAGAATTATAGCTATGCGTGTTTCGAGGATCAAAAGAATGATTTATATACTGACTCCACCTCGTTACACCATAGACCTCAAACATGTCCGAGAGACCATCACAATCAGAATCCTTACTTACAGGATCTATAAGGAAGTATATCTCCTCAGCATCACTTATTTTATCACGGTCAGTATCATTATTAAATGGGTCAGACATAAACAAAACCTCATATCTTGTTGGAACACCATCACAATCATAGTCTTCATCAGGATCTAAGGAATACAAATTACTAGGATCGTTTGTGTAGCAAAGCCAATATGCATAACTTATTTGGTTATCATAAGAAACATGATACCAGTCTGGAGGTGTATAATTGAGCATGTCGATAGTTATATTAAAAACAGAGATAGACTTACTATAATTAATGTGTATGGGGTTAAATACAACCACATTGTCAGGAAGAGCGGAAACCAGAAACATGTTTCCATAAGAATCATTAATCAGAGTATAGTTATTGCCACCGACAATAAATGTTTTGCTAAATGTGGCATTTGAAATTTTAACAGCCTTAATACGATATATCTTCGAAGGAACAAAAATATATGATGTTCTGGATAGGGGGACATAAATATTTCTCAAACTTACACTAAATGTTCCGTAGCCTAATTCTGGTTGTCCCCAAGAAGAAAAAGAAACAATAAAAGGATTTGCCAAGGCGTTACATTCGGCAAGGATTATGTCAATAAACGTTAAGTTTGGATGTGCCCCATCAAAAAGAACAAAAAGATTAAAACCGTGCCGATTCGAAAAACTTAAAGATGTGCTCCAAGATCCAGATTTTATTTCATAATATCTGGGAGGATCACCTTTGATACATCTAGTATATAATATTTCTGTCGCGTAATAATAGTGAGGATTGTGGGATACCCAAAAATTATTAGAAAGCCAACTCAAAATATTTATTAGGAAATGTAGATATACGTTCACATAGACTTTATATTCTGTAGTGCTGGGGGCCGATGAAAAATAGCCCTCGTCTGCTGAGAATTGTATTGATCTTGCATGTTGAATAGCAACTTTTTCATCAATGTACCACCCAACTGGAAACTTTGGTCCTATTAGACCCTGAATAATAGATGCATTAAATGCCTGCCAAAGAACCTCTGGATGAAGGAGATAATGTGCAAAGGCGGCAGCAATTCCATACTGTTCTAAAAGATCTGTTGAAGATCTATATCTATATGTCTTTGTTGAGGAACTATAATAGCTATTCAAATCTAAAGATTTCAAAATAGCATCTGTGTTGAGATCATACATAGTTTTATTGGCCCAAATGAAAGCTGAAACTCTTTGAGTATGTTGCCTATGCGACGCAAAAAGATCGTAAGTTGTGATACTATAAGTGTATGCTCCAGAATTACTATAAATGAAAGCCTTTACTGCTTCGTGAAATTTTTCTTTGGAGCTGTCCCATAACAGACTGGCCAGTCTATGAAGGCTCTCTGCAACGAGCGTCTTATTTATCAGGTTTTTTTCTGCTAAGAATATTAAGATTGATCTTATCGAAGAATGCCATGTTGAAAACTCTGTACTTTTGTTAACAACATCAATTATGTATTCTCCGGAGCTGTTCAGAAGAAGTGTAGTTTTTAGAGATGTTGATAGTGGATATCCAATCTTCTTAAGAACAAGGCTCTCATATTTTTGAATAAGATTAGTCAAATTGCCATAAAACTTTTGCTTCCCAGTGAGCTTCCATAGGTGATAGAGACACCACATCTCTGTGATAGGTGCGGCTGATGAACTATCGCTTTTTGCTTTCATAAAATATGTTGTGTGGTTAACGTAGCCCTGTTCCCAGAGCCAATCCCAATAGGATTCGGTCTCATTTATAAATGTTT
>JAUQYS020000271.1:0-1519 GCA_030587585.2 Candidatus Njordarchaeota archaeon | reverse complement strand
ATGTAATTGACAAAATCATAAAGTGCAATTCGAGAGATAAGGAGGCATTATACAGAATAGCTTGGGCAGTAGCTATTCATGGTAAAAACTTTGAAAAAGATGAATGGTTGAGGTCAGAAATAGAAAGAATAAAACAAGTATTTGATGAATGTGATAGAATATCCAGATTTGTTGTCGATCTACTTCTTCGCGAACATAAAGCAAAAGCTGTTGTTCTTCATGTAGAGTCTTCGGTTCCCAGAATATGCATTGGAGACGTTATGCACAGATATATAGAGTCTGGCGGAAAAATAATTGTCCTGATTAACACAATGCGTGAAAAAGATAAATATTGTCCATCACTTACCCAAAATATGGGTCAGCCATACGCAAGAATATCGATAAGATCGCGGGACAAAAATTTTGATGCTCGTAAATTCTTGGAACAATTTGGTGGTGGTGGCCACAAGGTCGCTGCTGGTGCTAGGATAAGTATTGATAACCTGCATGAATTTTTTTTATTTGTATTTCGAGAGCTTAGTAAGTATTCTATGTATGTCGTATACTTTAAAATAAATAAAGAAACATTAGAATTTATGGGGCGGTAAAATGCATATATGTTTAACAACAGACTTTTTTTGGCCAGAAATAGGGGGAGTACAGACACATGTTTATGACCTAGCTAGAACAGCAATAAAAGCTGGCCATAGAGTCACTGTCATCACGACCGTACTGAGCGAAAGGAAAATAGAGATAAGAGAAGGAATAAGAGTTATACGTGTCGCGTATCCAAGATATGCAGGTATTCTTGAGCCATCAGGGCTAAAAGATAGACTAAAAAAAATATTCTCTAAAATTAAACCAGACATAGTTCATGCACATCATGCTTTTTCTCCGATGGGTATATCTACGGGTTGGGCATCTAAGGAGCTAGGTCTTCCAGTGGTTTTAACGAATCATTCTATACCAATCGGATACGAGGCTTTTAAAGATGTTTGGAACGTTATATCTAGGATAATAAGCTTGTATCCAGTATTAGACAATATAACTAAGTATGATGCAATAATAGCTGTATCTAAGCTTGCTGCTGAGTTCATACGTCTTTTCTACAAAGGATACATAAAAATAGTTCCGCCCCCAATAGGGGACGATTTTTTTGATGTTGAAGCAACAAAAGAAGATATTGGTTTTAGCAATGATGACAAAATAGTGCTATTTGTGGGGCGCCTAGACCCAAAGAAAGGATTGGAATTTGCACTTCACGCATTTAGATATGTTACATTGTCTGAGCCAAAAGCAAAGCTTTGTATTGTGGGTCCGGGATCTAAGACATACAGGGGAATAATTCAGGGTTTAGCAGAGAGATGGGGGATAGGGGATAATGTGATATTTATAGGGAAAGTGTCGCGAGAGATGTTAAAAAAATTTTATGTTGCTAGTGACGTGTTTATATTTCCGTCAATAGGTGGAGAATCGTTCGGTATTGTTGTTCTAGAAAGTATGGCTGCTGGTACACCAGTAGTGGCGGCTGTGGGTGGAG
>JAUQYS020000252.1:0-8999 GCA_030587585.2 Candidatus Njordarchaeota archaeon | reverse complement strand
TATTAACCCAAAGCCCGTAATTGTCTCGTAGTAGTCCACACTATCACCCGAATAATTAGAACGCTATACAAACACACAAAATTTTTTAAAAAACACCATGGTGTATTTAAGACGCCGATGCTTGCTACCTTAGTTATCGTTCTTTTCAAGGATAATAGATTGCAATCGCCTCAGCATATTATTCGATCTTTAGGCCTTTGAAAAATCTAATACATAGAAATATAGGATAGAATAATACTATATTACTAGAATTGCGTATGGTGATTGTATGTCTATGGTTATTGTTTCTGTTTGGATTCCTAAGAAACTTATGACGAAAGCGAAGACCTATGGAATAAATATATCTGAGGTTCTGCGTAGGGCCCTAGAAGAAGAGATAATAAGAATCGAATCGAAGAAAATTGGCGCCCTTATCGACGAGTTTAAGAAAAGAGTGAGAAACATAAAGAAGGAACATATTGTAAGAGCTGTTAGAGAATCAAGAGAGGAAAGATGAAATATTTGCTTGACGCAAACTCTACCAAAAATAAAAAAAATTTGAATTAGAATTCTCTTTATCGACCAAACATCGTAGCATATATTGATTTATGAATCAAATCTTTGTAGGGGCTTCAACGACTTAATCTAATTAATATGCTACTTTGCTATTTTTTATTGCTATTTTGGCAACAATTTTTGCTCGTAAGGTGATCGTATGTTTTTTCTTGTTGTTGCTCATAGGGGTTTTTCTGGTATTGCTCCAGAGAATACTCTGCCTGCTTTTGAGGAGGCCATAAATACTGATGCTGACTTTGTGGAGCTTGATGTTAGAAAAACGAGAGATGGTGCTCTCGTTGTTTCGCATGATAGAGATCTGCATAGGGTTTTTGGTTCGTCTCTTATCATTTCTGATTCTAATCTGGAGAAACTTAAGAGTGTTGTTTTAAGACATAAAAAATATGGTGATGTTACTATTGCTACTTTGGGGGAAGCATTAGATCTTCTTTCTAGGAGCAATAAACAGATTATTATCGAGATTAAAGAATCTGGATACGAGGATCAAGTTGTGAAATTAGTAAAGTCTTTGGGTCTCGAGGATCGTGTTCATTTTGCTTCTTTTAATTTTGCGAGCTTAAAGCAAATAAATAGGATCGATCCGAAATTTCCTCTGATAGCTATAGCGAATACTTTTAGTGAAAAAATTCTAAAGTATGTTCTATCAATTAATGCAAATATTCTAGCGCTAAGAAAAGACGCTATATCTCCCAACATAGTTAGGTTTTGTATGCGGCGTGGAGTTATGGTTAACGCTTGGATAATAAATAGCATCAAAGAAGCAATGAGTTATCTTAGTATGGGAGTATCAATAATATCGACAGATTATCCTGACAGAATATCTGACTTGAGAAGAAAATTACAAGAAAGGTTTAGAAACCTACTTCCCCAAGATATAAGCTATACTCCAAGACATAATAGTTAAAATGCGTAGTGTCCCACATATTCTAGGCGTCTTGAAATAGGATCAACTTCGTATCCTAGGCTTTCTATTGCTGTTAGGCCCAGAACTTCTGCATCATTTTTTTCGGCAAATACTACTATTATTGGAGCTTCATGGTTTTCATATTTTATTTCTGCGAATCCTATGCTTCTTTCAATTTCTCTGCCATCGATAGACTTTATAGATATCTTTCTTCTCGCTTCTATACCAATTTTTTCTAGTTTTTCTTTTCTAATCCATGTTAGTGTTGATCCCGTATCGACTAGGAGCCTTACGTTGATTGATTTACCATTTTTAGGATTAATTATTTCAACATCAACAATAACTCTGCCCATATAAGTATCCCCGTATATAGATACCTTCGCAATAGATTATATTACTCTTCTTTTTTATGTCAAGAAAATAAAAAATGATGATTTATTTTTCTATCTTGCTGCCTCTGCTATGCGTTCTAGCTCTATTTTTCTGGCTATAGCTAAAGAACTAACATTATCGGGGCTCTTAGATGCTTCGATTATTTCTTCTGCTAGGGCCTCAGCTATGCTCAGAGGAGACCTCCACGCTCTCTTTCTTGCGCCGAGAACTAAAAACTTTAGAGCTAAGTCAACTCTCCTTTGAGGAGCTGTTTCAACAGCAAATTTTTTGATTATTCCCGCGACTCTAAAGCTCGTGAATTCTTCTCTTGGAGCACAATTTTCTACCGCTCTCACTAATACTTGCAATGGATTTTGATTTGTTCTTTTTTCTATTATTTCTAGAGCTTTTTCTATGATATTCATTGCATGGAGCTTTTTTCCTGTAAATCTCCCTGTTTTTGGTAGCCCCCTCTCCCGTCCAGGCGTCATTAATCTATTGATTAATCTCTCAACAATATTTACACTTGATTTCGCGAAACGCGTTTTTTCGTGTCTACCAAAGCTGTGTGGGATGTATACGGGTTTTAATGAAATGTAGTGTACTAGCCCGGGGTCTCTCACTTTTACGCCTTCCCACGGCCATTTATTAAAAAGCTTGATGTCTGGCTTTATCTCTTTTTTCTCTGCTTCTTTCTGTTGGGGTGATTTTTCCTCTTTTACTTTTTCTGATTCACTCATTTCTGACCCCGATCACTGGAATTTATCATTTTTTGCCAAATTGAAGATATTAAAATTATCCCTATTAAAAATTAAGACGTTTCCCAGTATTAGTGGCTTATTTTTTGTATTTCTTTGTCGTATATATTCTTCAGATCTTTCGCTAAGTTCTGCCAGATCATTTTTCTTTCTACGAATTCTCTGCCTTTTAGTCCCATCTGTTTACGTATATCTGGATTTCTCAGTAGATATATTATCCTATCAGCCAGTTCTTCTTTGTTTAAAGGATCTACAACGATACCAAAGTCTCGGGCTATTATTTTGTGAACTCCCGCATATTTAGATACAATGACTGGCTTACCACATGCTAATGCTTCTATTGCGACCATACCAAATAGATCATAGCGCGAGGGGAGAACAACTAGCTCCGATTTAGCATAATATGCTGGTAAGTCTTCGTTCGATATACGGCCTATCTGAATAACCTTTTCAGATATTCCTAATTCCCTCGCAATACTATCTATTTTTTTTCTTACATCGATCTCTATTCTTGTTGGTTTAGTCGAGCCCCCTCCGATCAATAGGCTTATATCATCGATACTGGCTACTACGCTAGCGAAAGCTGAAACAAGCAAATCAAATCCTTTTGTCCATTCTATTCTCCCAGTAGTAAAAACATAGCGTTCTGGAACATTTATTTTTCTTTGTTTTGCTTCTGGTTTAAAATAATCAATATCAACGCCTGGAGGAACAACATACATCTTTCTTCTAACATTATAGAATTTTTCTACAAGCTCTGGCTCTATTGGTGATGCTGATATTATTGTATCCATTTTTTCGAGTATTTCTTTTTCTGTACGTATTCTTACATCGAACTTGTAGTCTACTTTTTTGCCTATTTCTCCTAAAAAATGTTTTTTCAGTAATCCTAACGAATGAGATGTATGGACGAAGAGAGTATTCATTTTCTCTCTCAGCTTTAATGCAACGTATCCAGCATCCCAATAGTGAGAATGAATAGCATCATATCTTATGCCCTCTTGGGAGATATATAGAAAAAATCTTTTAACAAACTCATCTAGGTACGGGAATAGATCTTCTTTTCTAACAAAACTTTGTGGGCCGCATGGTATTCTTATTATCCGAGCAGATTCACACACATATTCTTCTCTTTTTCTATTATCAAATAAACGCGTAAATATATCGACTTTCACTCCTAACTTGCTCAGATTTTTCGCCATTTCTAAGACATATACGATCTGCCCCCCTGTATCTGCGAGACCAAGATTGGGCTCTGGATCGACATAGCCATGAATACTAAGAAACGCTACCCTCAAAAGATTTCACCATACTAAAAAAATATTGTCATGCTGAGGCCAACTCTTCATCTTCATAAAGTTCTTTGGCGTCTTGTATTTCGTCTATAAATCCATGCGATCCTCTAAGCGTTTCTATTCTAAATAGTGTTGACACATACCATCCGTCTTTTGGTTTTTTCTTAAGGCTTTCTGGAAGTATTTTCCATCCATGCATTTGTTCAAAATATCCCCAATTAACATATTCCGAAAAATCTGGAATAATATCCGTGATGACTACTTTAAATTCTTCTAGGAGTATGTGCTGTATATCTCTCCATTTATCCAGAGAAGAATCTACAAGAGTCAAGTAGAAGTACCCAGCGCATCTAGGTCCTTTTAGTGTCGCTATTCCTCTTCCAACAAAAGCTCTAAAACCGGCCACAGTTTCCAGCGGATCTGTCTGAAATACATCAAATTTTTGAGATAGCTCTTCTGGGAGGGGCTTCCTAAGATCCATTGTTAGAATTTCGATATTGAGTCCATATTCTTTGGATTTCTTGGCAATAAAATCTGTAAGTCTTTCGTCTATATCAATTACTGCTATTCTCCTAGCCATATGTGTTAGTCCCACCGCTATCGAAACAAGATCATCATCACCTAGAAATATTATTTCACGACCTTTTAGATCACCCTTATGATACATATATGCCACTCTAGCCAATGTCGTTTCTGGAGTCACATATCCTTGATCATACTGCTGAATAGGCGGCGGCCTCTCTTTCTGTATTTTTATAAACTCCTTCACGACGTCCCCTGGAAGAATATCTAAGAGTACTCTCCTACCTTTACACATGTCACATACTTCTATTCTTGCTTCATATCCTATCGTATCCAAAATTTTTTTCCCTTTATCAGTAAGCCTTACACCATCCTGAAATGCTATAATTTTTTCTTTTTCAAGCTCCTTCAAAATAGCAACAACAAGATTAAATGCTTCCCTAGCATACCGAGAAATCCAGAATACATCTTTAGTGATAGATATAGCATTTAGAACGTTCAATACTGTTCTTTCATATGCTGGGATCCCCGTTTTTTTCTCAACAATCCTAGCTACGTCTGATAATATCTTCTTATAGTCATCCATATTTCTCACCAACACAAAACTTCAAAGAAAACATTATTTTTATCCAAAAACCTCAATAAAAATTCTGAAAAAATAGAAAGGAAGAGAGCCTTTTGGCGCAAAAATGCGCCCATATGCTCCTCGACCCCGGGGAACGCAAAAACAGAGCGGGCCCCCCGGGGCCCAAATCAAGTATCTAGTTTTTCTGTGTAAGGATCCCCCCTTGAGAGTGAAATCGTGAAAAATTTTTCGGGCTTTAATCTTTCAATAATCACATCTGCCGCTACCTGAGGGTCTATCCCCCTGCATGTGAATATATCTATGGCCGCATAGCCAAACTCTGGCCAAGTATGAACCGAAAGATGGGATTCTGCTATTGCTACGATCCCTGTTACTCCATGTGGATTGAACTCATGGAAAAATGATCCGAGTACTCTTCCACCTGCTTTCTTTGCGGCTTCTGTTAGTAGGTTCTCTAGTAGGTCTCTGTCGTCTAATAGCTCTCTTTTTATTCCGTGAAGTTCGAGAATGATGTGTTTTCCCAACATTTTCAACACCCCCACCTCCGAGGAGGCCAAATATTATATTATTAATTTTGTCTTTAAAAGCAGCCTGTTTTATTTGACTTAACATTTTCTCGCGAAAAATCGAATTGTATTGAATTAATATTGACTATTTGAATTTTTTGTTTCAAGATTTTGGTGAAGCTACATGAGGAAAATTATGATCATTATATGACAATATATTGGAGGGATCTTTATGATAGCAGAATTTCTTAGAGCCCCGACCAAATCTCTTTTTTCTCTCCCATCATTTTCTGAGAGTGATGTACTTTTTTTAGGTGTTCCTTTTGATTCCAATACTTCATGCAGACCGGGTTCTCGTTTCGCTCCATGGTATGTACGGCTTGCATCCGAATTTATAGAGGAGTATAGTATCCTATACAACATCGATATCAGAGACCTTAAAATAGGCGACTATGGAGATATAGATGTCTCATTTGGAGACTTTAAGGAAACTATTCGTCGTGCTACCTCTGTTATTAGATTGATCACACAGAAAAAATTAGTATTCTTAGGGGGGGATCATACTGTGACTATTGTTATCGTCAATGCGCTCAAAGAAAATATTGGTAAGCTCGTAGTTCTTGATGCACACGCAGATTTCTATGATGAGTACCAAGGAAACAGATTTTCTCATGCGTGTACAATTAGAAGACTAAGCGAAATTATTGGCGCTGAGAATATTTCGGTTCTTGGAATAAGATCGGCATCTAAGAAAAACCTAGAAGATATGCAGGAATTCGGCATCGAATATTATACAATTTTTGATCTGTTCAATAACCCATCCATATTAGAAGATAAAATTAAGTCTTGCGATTATTTGTCTATAGACCTAGACTTCTTTGATCCTTCACATATTCCAAACGTTTCTTGCCCAGAACCTTTGGGATTTGATGTTAAAGACTTCTTTACTATAATACCGCGGATAGGAGCCAAATATGTCGACATAACGGAGCTAGTTCCATTTGACCCGCTCGAGCGGTCTGCCATTACTACTGCGAGCCTACTTAGAGAAATATTAATACGATTAGCTCTTAATCGATGAAATCTTTTTTTGGGCCTCTATACACACAAAATCTTTCTTTTCTAATCCAGCATAGCATATTTTTGTTATCCTAAATCCCGTCTTCTCCAATAGATTTTTTATTTCTTCCATAGAAAAAAATCTTGCGGCAGAATAAAATTTATGACCTCGTTGTCCTTTTTTGATATATTCTTGACCGAGAGGAAAATCTCTAGGTATAAGCCCCAAATATATTTTACCATGCGGTTTAAGCACCCTCCAAGCTTCTTTTAAGACCGCTTCGGGATCTTTTACAAAGCATATAGTAACAATAAGAAAAACGGCACCAAAAAATTCATCACTAAAAGGCATTTTTTCTCCATAGCCCAAAAATACTTTTATGCCCCTCTTCCTAGCCAATTCTACCATGTTCTTCGCTGGATCCAAACCATATTCTATTCCCAGAGCCTTAGCAAATCTTCCAGAACCAACACCCACTTCCAACCATGGCTTATCAGCGTCAATAATTTTCCGAAAACATTCTACTTCTTTTAGAAAGATATCCTTTTTTCTGTTATACCAGGAATCATACATTTCTGCAAGTTCATCAAAAATTTTTTCAGTCACAGATGACATCCAAGCCTAGAATTTTTGCTATTCTGCTGATCTTATCTTTATAGTCACCGAACACCAATATAATATGATGTGCGAACTCTCCAGCTAAAAGTTTTTCTAGATTTTGTTCAGCTTCAATAACAGCCTGCGTTCTGCAGAATTCGTTTGAAATCTGGCCAGATTCGACAATTTTTCCTTTTGCTAAAAATATTTTCCCGATATCTGGCGATATCTTAACTAATGTTACATCTGATCCTTTTAATGTGCCCTCTATCGCCAAGTTATAACCAGTCTCAAAGTGAGAAACATACTTATATTTCTCAACTAAAGAGCACGCAATTGTGCAATGAGCTACAATAATCTTTTTACCATCTATCTCCTCAATGTTCCCCATAAAAGATTTTCTATTTGTAACTAGCTCCACAAATAACATCGTAACTAGTGCTGATAGATCTGCCTCGCACGCCATTATAATTCCCTCATCAATAAGCTCAGAAACGGGAGTACATGGTGTGACACTCGTCTTCATTATTATCGGAAAGCATCTGATACCCCCAAATTTATGTTTTCCTAAGGTTTTTCTGATCGCAGCATACATCTTGGCTATTTTTTCTAAATCGCTTTTGGGAATCCTACTTGCACGTTGCTGCAATTTAATTAGGAGGTTACCATCCGGCTGTTCATGCACATATATATCAATAAACTCCGATAGACTTATCGTATCCACGCTGATTCCAAATACATCCTTAAGCCTATCAACATCATATTTTTCGCCACTAACATATTCTGAATCTACTCCTATCAACAATATCCGCTGATTTTCTAGATCTGCTAATTTCTTAAATATGTCCACATATTCCCTAACAATATCTGGCCTCATCTTATTTGGTGGCATATGCAGATGCACTATTTTTCTTTTTCTCTTATTTTCTTTCCGCAGAATATATAGAGCATGAAGGGCTGATGCTAGAGAATTTTGCTTTCCATGGGATATGATAACAACATATTTACTTATCTTGCTAATATTTATTATGAGGCCCCGCGTACCACCAGTTAAAACAATAAGTATAGCTATACCATGTTTCTTTATGGTCTCTGAATATTCACTAATTTTCTCATATTCAAAAATCAGACCTAGATTTTCATCATATAGCCCCGACAACGCTTTCGTATACTCAAAATATAAATCCGATACAAAGCCAGATTGAGGCCTAGATGAAAGCCCTAAAATAACAACCATAGTATCACCTAATCTCACTCAAAACTCGCCACAGCTCATCAACAGATGGTTTTTTAATCTCTTCGGATCTACCATCAATTCGCCGAATAATTTTTTTATCTTCTGTTATTTTTCCAATTATTTCTGCAGTAATATCTTCTTTCTTAAGCATACTTAACGCCTCTTCTGCCACATCTTTATCAACAACAGCTATCAAAGTTCCCGACGATATAAGGCGTAACGGATCTATAGCCAGCTTACTCGCAATTTTTCTAGTTTCTTCTAACACAATTATTTTACTTTCATCAACAGTAAATCCGACATTTGATGCATCAGCTATCTCAAATAGAGCCCCAATAAGCCCGCCTTCTGTTGCATCATGAAGCGCATGTATATTATCAACACCAACGTTTACTATTGCTCTAACATCTGGAAGAACACTAATTTTACTCTTTAATTTTTTTATATTTTGAATAATTCTGTCATCAAGATCTAGTTTTTCTCCTAAGGCTTCAGACAGTATCCATGTTCCTTCTATTCCAGCACCTTTTGTCATGATGATATAATCGCCAGGCCTAGCATTTTTATTCGACACAAACTTATTATTTACCATTGGAATACCCATCAT
>JAUQYS020000227.1:0-8842 GCA_030587585.2 Candidatus Njordarchaeota archaeon | reverse complement strand
CTTCTTAACTCCTGCTTGCTTCTGAAAGCGCCCCCAGGATTGAAACCAAATTGCGTGTAATATATAACGTTCTTATCGGGATTATTATTTGCTATTTCCCCAATTTTTTCTATCACCTTATCTGCAGGTACAACAAAAAATGTGTCCACATTAGCATCCAAAACGTACAATTCATATTTTCTTCCAAGAATTTTTAGGGAATCTAAAGCATATACAAATGTTAGAGGATCAATAACCACAATGTCCCCATCTCGAACTATTGCACCCATTGCGTTTCTTATTGCTCCCATACCTCCATCCGTTATCATGACATCCTTAACATCTAAAGTTATGTTATACCATAGCCTATAGAAGTTATTAGCTATGGACTCTCTGGCGTCCAAAGTGCCAAGAGATGGAGCATATAGAAACGGTCTTATATTCTCTTTGTATAGCCAACTGATACGCTTTATTATTGGAGTCGGGTCGCCAATATAATTTTGGCCCATCGTGAGGTTTATTATCTGCTTTTCTGGCGGGAGATTTCTGTTTACTAAGGATACTTTCTCAGCTATTGCTCTGATTATAGAATACTTTATTTCTGCTAATGGCTTATATATCTTCATCGGTATCCCTTAGAGAATTCTGAAATACCAAATATTAACAATGAATATTTAGTCTGGTCAAACAGCCATATATTACACAGCATAATGATCTGTTATGAATAGTAATGTTGATTATCATGGCAATACATAAAGAAACAATAGAAATCAACAAAAACAACTTCAAAAATAGAAAAAATCTTATGCTTTCAAAGCTTAGAGCTGCTATAAGATCTAGCGAAGTTGACGTAGATATCTTGCCCCACTTGGATATTATTAACTCAATGCCTTTCTGCTTCACTACTTCGTCCTGCTCGGGAAGAATAGCTATTATTGATGCACCATTACTAGGCCCAAAGTATGAAAGCACCAAAGCTTTCCGATGGCATTCTACAGTGGACATAACACACGTCTGGGCCGCTATTAGTGAATATTTACCTCGCCATATTCTTTGGCTGAAATTCGATTCATTTATAATTTCATTTTCAACGTATTCGATACGATGGGCAACATTTTTTATTAGGCTAGCACGCTATATCAATCTTAAGGATTCTGGTATACGCTCAATAAATCCAAAAGCTGGATATATCAATCTCGATTTTATGAGTACCGAAAAACTCTCTATTCCAGTCAAATCTAAAGGCAAGCTACTGATAAGCTATGAATCTCTTGTCCATGTTATTAATATCGCAAACTTTCTCATGAAGAAAAACAGAATAAAACTCGATATGTTGAAAGAATGCTTAGAGATCACACTTCAACATGCAAAAATACATGAATATCCACCAAATCTAAGCCTTTTCGATCAAGTTCTCCAAGAATACCGAAAAAAATTGAGTACCCTAAAAAATGATCCAACATTTATAGACTACGAAGAAACCTACATATCATCTAAATAGTTTCTTTATTTCATCAGGCTTAAATATTCCCTCCTCAGTAATTATGCCCGTTATAAGTCTAGCTGGAGTAACATCAAATACTGGGTTCTTAGCCTTAGCATCTTTTGGAGTCACTCTAACTTTGTTTATCTCTCCACTTTCTAGTTCGCCAATAACATAATGAATTTCTTGCGTGCTTCGTTCCTCAATGGGAATATCTTCTCCACTTTCTATTGTAGGATCTATGGTACTAGTCGGCGCAGCCACATAGAAAGGTATACCATTATCCTTTGCTGCCAAAGCTATCTTGTACGTCCCTATTTTATTCGCTGTGTCACCATTTAGAGCAATTCTGTCGGCCCCGACTATAACAATATCGATTTCCCCCCGCCACATAAGAAACCCAGCTGCGTTATCAGTTATGATATAATTCTCAATTCCGTATTGTCCTATTTCCCAAGCCGTTAGTCTAGCCCCCTGTAGCCAGGGTCTTGTTTCGTCTATATAGACAATAATTTTCTTCCCATTATCATGAGCATAGTATATTGGAGCCGTAGCTGTACCAATATCTATTCCCGCCAAGGCTCCAGCATTACAATGTGTAAGAATTCTGTAACCATCTTTTATTAATTTCTCCCCGTATATCCCGATCTTTTTGTTTTTTTCCACTCCTCGGCTAACATAGTCTTCAACATGTCCCAATAAATTATTGAGAATGTCATCATTTTTTAGGCCTTCTTCTCTCCATCTGAAAACATGTTCTGATAGTACCTTTATCGCATGAAATAGATTATGAGCAGTGGGCCGTGCACTTTTTAACAAATCCAATTTTTCTTTAAATGTCCGAAAAACATCTCTGCTTCTGACGGATTCATAGAATGCTTGATACACAGCATATGCCGCTGTTGCGCCAATAGTAGGTGCGCCTCTAACAACAAAATTTTTTATCGCAAATACGCTTTCTTCTAACGTCCTACTTTCATAAATCTTAAATTTCCACGGGATATATCTCTGATCAATCATCCGAACAACAGCTTTCGCGGGATCATGCATCCAAACGGCTCTCATATCTTTCTCGCTACCATCTATTTTAATTCTCATATAACCACACCTCTCTAGCATTTTTGTTAGACATACGCAAAGAAAGTGCGTTATTCTAAATATAATGCGATGTCCCAAATCATGTTGATTAAGCTTGAACATAGACGCTTTCGATCTCAGGAAAGTATTTTTTTATGAAAAATCTCGCTCGATACAGCTTATATGATTTCGCACCAAGTGCCACACCTTTCTGCCAAAAATCTACATGAACTACGAGTACTCTGCCCTTTTTTGTATTTCTCTTCTCGACCCTTTTAATTTTTGCTGGATAAAACAAATATCCACAAAATTTGTCTATGTCCTCGGAAAAAAATACGACGTCTACATTTTTTTTAACAATCTTTCTTATATAGACAAACAAATTCTTTATTTCTTGCAGCTCTGGCAAGTATTCTTCATCTAGCAAAATCGACAAGCGATCATTCGTTTCGTAGAAATCCTTGGGACATATTCCCAATGTCCCAAAAAGAGTTACAACTTGTAATAACCTCGGATCCTCTACTCTAAGCGCCATCTTATTAACCTACAGACTCAAAGTTTTTGCCATATTCATAATATCAGACGCACCAACATCAAGCACAGCTATGGCAGCAACTAGATGCGGCCGCCCGCAGATTATGCCCAGCTCCGCACTCGTACCTGGAAACTCCACATATGGCGTCTGAGTTAGCGCACAAAAATACTTAATCATCATTTTCATATCTTCGGGCACCTCAGAAGCCATTATAATAAGTTTTGCTTCACCTCTTTGAAGAGCTCTAATGGTAGTATTGTAACCGTACTTTAGCTTTCCCGTTCTTTTTATTACTGTTATCTGCTTTTCAATATCGCTTCTTATTTTCTTTATTTCTCTTTCGCTCAAAGCACTCATTCATATCACACATGACAAAATAGTCAGCATTCAGACAATAATATTTTTCAATAATTTAAAGTGATAGGCGTTTTTAAGCATTACACATAATAACTTTACCATATGCCCTCCTCCTCCGATTCTTTGACATCTAGGCTCTCTACAGATGGAAATTGGCTATCTTGTCGTTCTCTTATATTTGGATATATCTGCAGCGGACTTCTTAAAACACTTGAAAGCATCATTAAAAACCATTGATAATCATTCATAACACTTGTACAATGAATTCTAACACCAACATTTATGAAACACAAGGATTTATCTGCTTCTTCCCCCCCAACATCAATTTTTTCTATTTCAAAGATCTGTACATTTTTAAGATTTGATATAGCACTTATTAGATCATCACATGGAACAGGGATCCTCAAGGATATGACAACATATAATGCTCTATCGGGATCATCTGGATGCGGCTCGCAGCTAAGAATCGCTGGTGGAAAATGAAAAAATTCCGGTGGAAGAACCAAATACAAACCAGCCTTATACTTTATCACACCAGTCTTATAGTTCTCTTGAAAGAGATCTTTTAATGCCTTTTCAACTTGCCTAGCGACCTCTTCTACCGATGGTAAGTTATTACTTGAACTTGCTAAGGAGATCTCTTTGTTACTCATTCTGACCACGCTATTTAACATAAAAATTTTGAGATGATAAAATATTGCTCAAAAACACATCTTAATTCTACAATGTTTTTATTTTTATTATATAATTAATGCTTGATACAATATTATATAATGAGCACATAGTGATATTCTGTGAGAACACTCGAAGATATATTTCCGTACCCAAAATTTAGAAACCACCAAAGAAACCTAATCGATTTTATTTACACGACTCTGATAGATGATAAAATCGGTATTGTCTATGCGCCAACCGGCATCGGTAAAACAATATCTGTCCTCGTTGCACACCTTCTTGATCCAAAAGAAAAACTCATTGTTTTGACTCGTACGAAAAATCAATCAGCTATATATGCTAAGGAGATCCGCAAAATCAAGGAAAAAATTGATGATAAAATTTCCTTTGTCTTTATTCGATCTAAACACGAGCTGTGTACTTTAGCACACAAAAGCGAAAAAATAAAGAATCTTCCCTATAGTGTTTTTTTGAGAATTTGCGAACGAATGAAAAGTCAAGGAAAATGTAAGTTTTATAAAAGAAGTATATCCGATGGACAATTTACTGACAGACTTGTTGAAATCACCCAAAAATTTCTTCCCCAAGGTGGTACTGTTCAGCAACTGATAAAAATAGGTTTAAGACACAAGCTATGTCCTTATGAGATTGCTAGATATCTCGCTAAGACCTCAAACATTATAGTCGGAACATACTCATATATTTTTAACCCGAAAATTCGGGAAATATTTCTTTCTGGCGTTGGTTTATCGTTGAGCGAAATCAGACTAGTAATAGACGAATCACACAACTTACCTAGTTTTATAGAGCAACAACATATTCAAACACTAAGCACAGTTGCTCTTGATTTATGCCTAAGAAAGATTAAATACTTACCACAAGATGAGTGTAGTAGCTACATAGACATTGTTTATGAAACAGTAAAAGATATAAATGAAAAACTGAAAACTAAATTATCCGCAGAAGAACAAACCAAAACATTTTTCATAGATATCTCTGATATAATGGCCTCCATCGATCAGAATGTCATAGACAAAATATTTGGCTTCTCATATTTAGTTATGAATGAGGACCCCGAACTATCATCAATACTCATTAGACTAGGCGAATTCATAGAATATTATCTATCAAAATTTAACGAAGATACCTACACAACGATCGCTGAGCTTCGATACAGTGAAAGATTTGGTTTTTATCATGTCATAAGAATAAACCTTCTTGATCCAAGCTTAGAGGCCAAGAAAATCTTTAGAAACGTGAAATCTGCTATTCTGATGTCAGGAAGTCTTCACCCTCTTGAGTATTATAGAATAACACTTTCGCTATCTGAGCCTGGAATATACGAACGAACGTCAACCGCAATATTTCCAAGCCCATTTCCACGCCACTCTTTGCGGGTATATGTTGATGTCACACTTACCTCTCGCTACGAAGAACGAACACCAAAAATGTATTCGCTTTATGCAGAGCGAATAGAAAAGATTATTTCGTCTCTTCCAAAGAATCTTGGTGCCCTAGTTGTTTTTCCGAGCTATCTTTTCTTAAATGAAGTTGTCCATAGAACACATTTATCAAGACCTATGATAATAGAACACAAAAAGACAAAGATCAGGGAAGTAAAAACATTTCTGCGTGAAAGTCCTAGTACAGTTATTTTCTGTGTAGCAGGAGGAAAACTAGCGGAAGGAATAGATTATCGAATAAATGATCGAACACTCATAAAATCAGTAATAATTGCTGGATTACCTTTTCCAGAATACAGCCTAATCCTCAGAAAAAAACAAAAATATTACGAAGAAAAATTTGGCAACAAGTTTATTTCAATTTTTATTACTAGTATCGCACCAATGGTACGCTCCATCATTCAAGCAGCGGGGAGACTCATTCGAGCCGAAAACGACCGTGGTGTTGTTTTTATTCTAGACAAAAGATTTTCAAAATATTCTCGATATTTCCCCAAGACACCTTGGCAGATATACGAACCATTCAGACACGAACACACATTAGAAAACATACTGTCAGAGATAAGTAGATTCCTTCAGCGTGCGGAAGAATATTAAAAATCTGTAAAGAGAATCTTTAAATAGATTTTTATCAATATCTAAAGAATTAGCAACAATGCCCCGGTGGTGTAGTCCGGCCAAGCATACTGGCCTCTCAAGCCAGTGATCGCGGGTTCAAATCCCGCCCGGGGCACTTTGATGCTGACTAAAATACTCGTTTAGTAGTTTCTTCTAATCGTTGCAATACCTAATTCTACTTTATGTAGTCCACTCCTTCTATATGCCTTATCGCTATTTTTGGTAGCTTTTTCTTGATTTCTTCTGCTATCTGATACAAAAAGCTTATATTCGCTAAGTCTCCTTGTCTATACTTGGGGTCTGGCGCATTTTGATTCGGGACAAATTGTTGTAATATGTAGTAGTGATCTTTCCTAGTTAGATATGCTTCAAGAAAATCCACTATTTTCATTATATCTTTTTCGCTAACTAAATTTGGGACAAACGTTGTTCTTATCTCAACAAAGCTTATCTTCGTAATTAGTTCCAGACTCTTTTTTATTTTCTCTATTAATATTTTGGCAAACGACTGTGAAACACCCGCTACTTTAGCATATTTTTCTGGTTCTAATGGTGCTTTAATATCCATGGCAACATGGCCTATCAGTTTTTTCCTGATTAGATGCTCGATTATACTTGGATTCGATCCATTTGTATCTAGTGACCCTTCCAGACCTATGCTTTTTATTTTTCTATAGATGTACTCTAATTGTGCGGATTGAAGAGTAGGTTCCCCCCCTGTTACCTGCACATAATCTACGTATCCAGAGACTTTTTGTATTTCCTGAATAAGATCGTCTAAACATAGTGACTCGCACATGTTTTTGTTTATCACCATCCAATAATTTTGGCAAAATGGACACCTAAGATTGCAACCACAGAACCAAATAACAAAGCTAGTTTTCCCTATCACGTCGTTTAGTGATATATCTTTATATCCCGCAATCAACGCTATATTACTTCGTTTAGCCATTTTCGAACCTTGTCTTTGCCCTCCATAGCCGCTATAAACGATACAAACGCTTTTGTATATCCCTCAATATTGCCGACATCGAACCATCTCCTCCCCCCCAAGTCTATAGCAAATACTTTTCTACCGCTATCTATCTGAGCCTTAAACGCCTTAGTTTCATCTATTTCTTTACCAATTATGGGGGCCCCACGTAGATATTCAAATATTTCAGCGGTAAAAATATATCTACCAACAATTGCTAAATTACTTGGTGCAATATTTGGGTCAGGTTTCTCCATTAAATTACTGACCTCATATATAAGTGCATTCCCAACATTGATTTGTTTTTTGTATTCTATAATCCCAAATCTCTTAACCTCACTTTTATTAACTTTGGCTACTGCTAAAAGTGTGGATGGCTGCGTGGCCTCAAATATTTTCATCATTTCCCCTAGTAGTGATCCCTTATTTTTCTCGATGATTATGTTATCAGATAACAAAACACAGAAATGTTTGTCTATATAGTCTTCAGCGAGTAAAATCGCTCCCCCCAGACCATTAAGTACTTCTTGCCTAATAAATTCTATTTCCATGTCTGGAATCAGCTTGTTAATTTTTTCTATTAGATCAACTCTTCCTCTTTTCTTTAGCCAATCCTCTAGCTCCCTCGCCTCGCTCTTTATCAGATTTTTTATAGTTTCTTCTCGCCAATGCGTTATTATTAGAACTCTTCTAATACCAGCCATATATGCTTCCCATAACACATCACTCAGAATAGGTATTGTGCCTATCGGTAAAACCGACTTAGAAATTATCTTGGTTATCGGCAAAAGTCGAGTCCCATAACCAGCTGATGGAATAACCGCCGTTTCTATATGCACCCCTCACACCTTAATTTTACTTTTTTACATATTTTTGGTTGCTCCCAAAAATGAAAAAGCAGATCTATATTCTACTCGTAAAGTAGCATATCATTTATTTTCATTTTAAGCATATTCAACTCATGTTTGATTGATGGATCTTTTGATTTCGCCATCTCATAAAGCTTAGGTATTATTTCATCCAACTCTTTTTGAACATCCTCATTTAGGATATTGTTCCAAAATCTGTTTATCTTAGAAAGAATTCTTTTCATATCCATCTCGAAGAATTCTTTTGGTATTCTAAACGATAGAACTATTTTTTTGGAATAAATCTTATTTTTATCTGGATCTAGCAACTCGCTTGATATCTCTGGAAAGAACTCTGTGAAATATATCAGAAATATGTATTTTGGATCTACCTTGACCTTTGGTGTGCAGTATATTTTTACATAGAGCTCCTCTTCCCCAGCTGGAATGACAACTATTTCCAGTTTGTAATTATCCCGCTCTATTACTTTTGCTTTTTTTCGATATTCTTCGTCTTTTAGCAATGCATCTAGAGAATCTATTAATTTTTCAACGTCTGATAGTTTTTCCTCTACATAATTTAGCCATTCCTCAACAGGAATAACACTCAACTACAACACCATATACTTATAAAAAATGCATATTTGAAAAAAATCAAACTACAGGAAATACTTTGAGCTCCGCTCTGCACCCCGTTGGGCGCCCCTCAGAATCACGAATAATCTCATCCACCTTTATTAGTACTCTAATTCTTATCTTCTTTGGAGGATTCTTCGCTCCTCTGGACCATATAATGTCGTTTACTTGGGGGCTTATCCATATCGCTGGCTCCGT
>JAUQYS020000221.1:0-1515 GCA_030587585.2 Candidatus Njordarchaeota archaeon | reverse complement strand
AAAAGAAAAATACATCAATTAAAAAAAATAAAGAATGTTGTACTACCTAATTATAAGCTTAGCAATATGTTCGCTGCAAACGCTACTACTATCGGAAATACAATATTATCGCTAATGTGATCGCTGATTGCTATGTCCGCAATCTCTACAACTATCCCTAAAGCTATCGCTATCAGTATCGAGGGAACAAAAAACGACGCTGCAATCGTCCCCGCAACAAAACCTGCAATGCACCCTTCTAACGATCGATTCTCTCTAATCTTGTGCTTACCATACTTTACTCCAACCAATGCTGACGCCGCATCCGCAATGAACGCTACAGCTACTGACGCAAATAATACAGGAATATCAAAAAGAACCGCTACAAATAATACTGATGTCGCGATGTGAACCGAGCTAGCCATAGCCTTTAGCTCTTTCTTCCGTAGTAGTTTCTGATCATAAAGTACAATGCCCCAACGAACTCTCATTACTTCTATTATAATGAATACTGCCAATGCCGCGGGAACTAATAACAAGACCGCTAACTTTACAGGGGAAATATCTATGTTTGTTACATTAACATTCATGTTGAGCGTATCTAAAAAATACTGTATCGCTTCCGTTCCCGTCGATACCATCTGAATGATTATCCATTCGGGCAAAAATATCAAAAACACAATGCTGTGAAATACTTTCCTGCATACCTCATGCTTGAACTTCGGCAAATTGAGAGATTGTACCGATTTCTTAAGCTGTTCTTCATATCTTGCTACGTAATAAATCAACCCTGCTGTTAATATCATATCTAATACATATATCATGTACCCATAACCAAATACGTTTGTTAATCGCTCAAATGCTATAATCAAAAATGTTGCTGGAATTTGCAGCTTTTTTAGCACTTCAAATGTGCTTAATAAATATACTACTATCAGCATTGGTGGACTAACCAATAATATGAAACCAATCGTTTGAAAGGCATTCGCACCCATCACGATTAGAATATAAATATACACTACTAATGCAGGAATGACCTTATATATCAGCTTTAAACCGGTATTGATTATTATTGCTACCGCCATGACTATCGGAAAAAAATACAAAAACGGTATCACCACTATAATGTTAAGCTCCGGCGGCATAAACAGAAACTCTATCCCTACTACTAACACCAATACCGTCATCGCTATCGCGGATAACCGATCATAACTCTCAGCCTTTATCGTGTAAAAAAATAATAAAGCTGCTACGCCTAAAAATAAAACGCCCGCTAAAGGTATCAACACCATCAACTACTTTATCCCACTGCCTCAAAGCTCCAAAAGTTACAAACTTAAAGATACTTTACTTAACTAACATAAAATGTCTATCTAATTTATTTTAGCATTTTCCACTATATAAATCTTCCTTAGCTTAAACCCACCTATTCACGCTTAAATTCCTAATTCAATCCCATCAATCATTCCATCCGAACCCCTTTTCTCCTTATCACTTTAAAATTATATTGCTACTCAACAAAAAATTATGGAAACA
>JAUQYS020000203.1:0-1633 GCA_030587585.2 Candidatus Njordarchaeota archaeon | reverse complement strand
CCATAAAACATTTGTTGCTTTGTATATGGGGCTACGTGGAATATACACAATAGGATCTGATATAGAGGAAATAGGGAATATCATTGAGGAAGCAAAAGGATTTCAAGAAAAAATAAAAAAAGAATACATAAGTGGGTCAAATGGTAGACTTAGTGTTCAAACAGACAGAACTAATATTTTAGACGCTAAAAGAGCATCATATGGAATTTCTGTAGATCCGGAGAAGGGGTATGTATACTCGATTGGAGGAGGAATCGTGGATTTTGATTTTGAGGGAGAACATAAGGCTATTAACTTTGCGATAGAGGATAGCTATGAGAAAGGATATCCTGTGTTTCTATATTTTTCTAGTGAAGCCATTAAAGAGATTTTATCGGGAGTAAAAGAAAGTGCAAAAATTGGCGATCAAATTCTTAGTGACTATTTACAGAACAAGGAAATATCTAGCATCATAAACTCCAATAGTAAATTTTATGTTCTTACTGAAAAAACCTTCAAAACAGATCTATTAGAACAAATTTGGAAACATGAACAAAAAATTTTCAAAAAAGACGCAGTAAAAAACATCATCAAAAAAATTTATGAGCTAACGCTAAAAACAACAAAACCCATCGATAAGAAACATTTAAAAGAAACAATATTTCTCAATGATGAACTTGGCGGAATGCTAGACAATAAAGATACAAATAACAGTGAGAGCAACGGTCTCCTAAATGTATACAAATATGCTTTATATGCATCTCTACGAAATGCATCAATGCAATATGTCGTTAGCTCCCCAACGGGAGGAGCTTCTGGGATTTTTCCAGCGATTGTGAGATATTCCAAAGAAAAAGGATATATAAAGGAAAACGACGTGGACAAGATATGTGACTCATTGTTAGTTGCCGCTGCAACGGGGGCTTTTATAGCTAATAGCATGTCCATAGCTGGAAGTAAGCATGGATGCCTAGCAGAGATCGGAACATCAATCGCTATGGCCACAGCTTTTATGGTATCTATAAAAAAAGAAAGAGTCAAATCCATGCTTATAGATAATGCAATTGCATCATCATTACTTACTCTCCAAGGACTAGCGTGCGATCCGCTCTATGGCTATGTAGAAATACCTTGCGTCCTGAGGAATTTTTCATTATCGACAATACCGATAATATTGGCCGACGCCATATTATCTGGATACAAACCAAAAATCAATGCATTTATAGCTGTAGCTACAGCTAAAAAAACAGGAGAATTACTAGCAAAAAGCCTAAAAGAAACAGGAAGCGGGCCGCTAACAACAATATGCTTTCTAGAACAATTAACATCACAAACAGAAAAAGACAATGAACGCCTACTATTAAGAATACTCAAAGAAAAAAAGATACGCTGGGAAGAATAAAGCCATTTTTTATCCAATACCTATACATCACAAGATATAATTCCTGTAAGACAATACTTGGCAATAGACATACCAATATTTTCCAGTTCTTTCAGTTCTTCTTTTTTGTTGTGATTTTTGTCTGTTTGCATTCAGCTCTTTTTTTTATTATGAGAACTGTGATCTAGGATGCGTGGTGAAGTGCTCAGAGCCAAACTTTTGTTTGCTAATTATGCAGAAAGCTTAGAGGAAAAATATATATAGATAATATTA
>JAUQYS020000202.1:0-3600 GCA_030587585.2 Candidatus Njordarchaeota archaeon | reverse complement strand
AGCGGGGCCGTCACATTTGTTTATATCATCTGGGTACCAGATATGTATTTTATATGCGCCTATGCCGACATATATTTTTATTTCTTGTGTGAGTAGAAAGTGTATTAACTGTGCATGTACTAACCAATAGTTGGATGCTAGTTCGATTGTATCGGATTGAATTCTTTGTGGCCCACCAATTTTTGTAAATTGCCATGATGTTTTTATGGCTTTTTGTTCTTAAACTTTGTGTTTAAATATTTCTTTTCTTTTTTCTGGACGAATTCTAGTGCTTTTCATGATGTCTATAATACTAACGATCATTTTAAAAACCAGATAGAATACATATCAATACTATTGAGCTTATCGTTCCGATAAGCAGACTGAGCATTGTACCCATAAGTATCCAGTCGATTCGTTGTTTCTCTTGGAACCTATATAGACCCTTGATACCAAACAACCCCATAAAGATGTAGGTTACTTTGTCAACTATATAGCCCAAAGAAAACCCACTCAAAAACATAAATAAGGAAATAATGAATATTATTGTTCGTTCCAATATGCCGATATAAGCACCACCAGTACTGCTTAGATTCTGCTGAGAATTTGATCTATTGATGTTTTCAATATATGCTATTAGATTCCGTGGTGCGATCCATATAAAAATCCCCCACCAGCCTATGCACAATGAGAATATACATAGCGCTCGGGATAGAACACTGATCTGGAGATATAACACAAAATTAGAAAAAAGTGTAAAATACAAGAATAAACACAATATTGTAAGACATAAAAATAAGAAAGGATAGACTCTTCTAATGATCCCTTTAATGGTTTTGGTGCCTCTCATTTTTTATTCCCTTTTTGGTATTAATCAATTAAAGTAAAATAATTTATATTATTTAAAGATTAAATTACTTTGCTTTAATTATATTCTACAGCTATATCTAAATTTCATGGAAATTTAAACTTTTCGAAAAATGTATTAAATTAGATTAATAAAATCAAATCGGATACATTTATCATTTCAGAAAAAAGAACCCTATATAGCATATCAGCATTCTGATACTATTTTCTTCTAATTGTTTCTGGAATAAACATAAATGCCACTAGGGAGAATAGCCAAAATATTGAGCTTATGTAGAATGGTGTTCTGGGCCCTATACTCATATAGATGTATCCACCAATTAGTTGTGATATTGACCACACAAATGAGTTTACTAGGTTTATTACGGCATATCCTTTTCCTCTAATTTCTTTGGGTAATAGATCTGCTTCTATGGACGGCAATGTGCTCGACGCGAATGACCATGCAAGGGATTGTAGTAGGTTTGAAATCAGAACTATTATATATGCGCCTTCTCCTATAGGTGCCGTTGCGAGAAGTATTGTGCCTATAGTAGCCAGTATTGCCGCAAATATTGTTGGTGGTCTTCTTCCTATCCTATCCGTAATGTAGCTAAGTGGTATTGTCATGACCAAATAAAATGCAAATGATATTATCTGTATGTATGCCCATTGTTCCTCAGTAACAAATAGATATCTTAAGGCATATAGCTGCATTAGATATGTTAGACCCATTGCTATGCCCACAAATGAGTACCCAATCAATAAATGTTTCATTCTTTTCATGATAATCTTAAATGCTTTTGAGTATTCAGCCTTCATGTCACCCAGCAAGTTTTTGGGCATTTCTTCTTTTTTTGTCATTGTCTCCTTAAGGAAGACAAGTCTTATTGTAGATGCTATGAGACCAAATATGAATGATAGGAGGAATAATATTTTTGTTCCCTGAACTATACCATGCTTAGATATATAGAACAGTGCGATATATGGAGCGAATATGATAACTATACTGGGCAACACATTAATTATGGCGAATCCTCGCGCTCTTTTACTCTGTGGAAGACTATCCGCAATTATAGCATTCAACGCTGGCTGATAGAATAGACAAATATTCATAACTAAATAAGCCAAAAATATTATTTCCCACGTGTCAGCATAATACATGAGCAAATAAGTAAACGCAATAACATATGTCATAGAAACAATTAATCTCTTCCGACCTATCTTGTCTGCCATATATCCCCCAGGAAAACGCGCGATGGAAAGAGATATCTGAGAGACAGCGGAAATAAGAGATATAATAAAAGGCGTCGCTCCCAAGGCATAAAGAAAAACTTGCCAATATGTCATCGAAGCAGATTGAAAAGGATTCCAAATAATCCAGCTAAGCGTAAGACCCACTATATTGGCATAAATAATTTTTTCCGAAACGTTTTCAGCCGTGCTAATACTATTTTCGTTCATGCCTCATTCACACTGAAGTATTACATTAACACTAAAATATTGTTAACCAAATAACCAAATATAAAAATGCTTAGTAGATCGAATAATTTCAACATAGCACACAATAAGATGAATGAGACGCTAACCAAAATCATATAGAAAGCAGAATTGAGAAACATAACAAGCCACTACTTGAACGATTTTAGGGATAAGAATTTCACGTATTTAGCGACCAAATGATTTTTAAATTACCAAAAAACGTGAAAAATAAAAATATTTCGGGACTCGATAGGAAAGAGGAAAGATACTTCTTGTGGTGTGCCTTCAAGTAACGCAGCCACAACCCTGCATCGTATCAACTTTCAAGCATAGCTAAATGCATAATTATTTAAATGCATAATTATTTATTTATCCTATGGATGTATTGGTGCTTATATGAAAGTTAGAACAACAATATCGGTTGATAAATATAAGCTTGATAAGGCTCGCAGGCTACTTAGCAGTAGTGTTATTTGGGATAGTCTTAGCAGTCTTATAGAAGATACAATTGATACTATAGATATTGATCTTCTCGTAACGAATTTAATTAAATCTCTTAATCTTGATGTTGTGTTTCCGTCACATAAGGAAGTAATTCTAAGCCGTCCTAAGGTTAGAGATTCGTCAGCAAAAATAGTGAGGGAAATGCGTGATGGCAGAATATAGAATTTATCTAGATACCAGTGCTATTGTTAAGAGATACATCGAGGAGAAGGGGTCGGATACCATCGACAAAATTTATGAGCTAGCTGAACGGGGCGATGCTGTTCTTATAGCTTCTGTATGGAACATTGGGGAAGTAATTGGTGTCTTTACAAAGCGAAGAAGTAGAGGTGATTTAACAAAAACTGATTTCCAAGCATGCATAAGTAACTTTCTTCTAGAAACACTTAAGCTCATCAAAATGAACAGTTTTTTCTTTATACCCATATTTTCACGCGTGCTTTTTGACACGATAAAGCTCGTCCTAAAATACTATATATACGAAGCCGATGCTCTCCAAGTTTCTACCGCCAAGTCGGCAAGAGCCGATATATTTTTATCTGCGGACGAAAGCCTAGTAAACATCGTAAAAAAAGAGAATATCTCTGCATATAATATAGAGAAGGAGGAATGGCCCTAACAAAGACCTAATAAATGTCTATTGTCTATCCTGTTGATGAGAAAACAAATTGGTTATTACTTTATTATATGAGGCTAAATGATTTCTTATCAAATAAATTTAAAATTATTGTATGGTGTTATTTTTGGCTATTTGTATAACGGTATATGGCGGGGCAGGAGAGGGTGGAG
>JAUQYS020000187.1:0-2841 GCA_030587585.2 Candidatus Njordarchaeota archaeon | reverse complement strand
AGAACCTTTTTGCAAAGTATACTATAGTCAGAACAGCAGGCAAAGCCAATAGCCAAACAAGATCTGTTCCACCGTAGAGATATCCGATAAGCACAAAAATAATAGCACCAAAAACAAACAAGAAAACTGGGAGATCGAACCAAAAATCGATGTCCATAATAATCACCTAAAAATGTTAATGTCTTTTCGGAAGATAATCCTCTATCTTCGATACTGCTACCAGTATTTGTTCTATAAATCTCTTTGTCATAGGTGGGATATTTTTTGCTTCAAAATCTCTAAGAAGATTTTCTACTTTCATATTTTTGATCTCATCCAGACTCATATTTTTGAGACATTTTTCGATGTAATCAGCTACTTCTAGAGGCTGTAAAAAGAAGTCTCCAGAAATAAAAATATCTAGTATTTTATTATTCTTTATTTCGGCTAAGACTCGTATGAGCTTATCCATTTTTTCGACAACATGCACAACATAGTGCCCCTCCATAATTTTGATTACTCGTTGTGGACCAGAAAGTCGTTCTAACAACTTGGAGTGCTTATATCTGTATTTATATGTCCATGTGTCTTCTGAATACCTCCTTTTTAGATCGCTCATAATTTTCGTCTCATAAGGATTTAGGCTACTTTCTATAAATTTAGCGTTAAAAATCTTTTTAAAGCATTGCATATAGTAATTCTCAACTGTTTTCATTTGTGGCTTATAACCTAGTTCTTTTCTTAAAGACGATACCCATTCCTCCATGCTCTTGACAAGCTTATCTCGTATTTTTTCATCCGGTACACGCAAAATCGAAGCAAACACATCGGGATTGAAGTCCAGTATCACGTTTCCCACTATTACAATAGCATCATCAAAAGTAGCTGCCCCATTTCCCGAAACTTTCTTTCCATTAATAACGACATCGTTGATAGGTTTATATTTTGCATCCAGTCCGAATTTTCTATATGTACATATAGTCGGCCTAAGGAACATAGAAAACAATTTTCTAAGGTCCAATGGAGCATCTTTTTTGTTTATTATAATGTGATAAAAAAATTGATCAGGGTCAAGGTAAACAGCGCCACCACCGATTTGTCGTCTTATTATTGGCAAGTTTTGTTTTTTACATTGATTTATGTCGACTTCTAACTCTACGACTTGATGTATTCCAACGCAAACGTAGGGTTCTTTCGGCCAACATATATGAAGCGTATTTGGACTTCTACCCTCCGATACGCTTCTCGCAATAGATTCATATATCGCATGGATAGATAATGGATCTAGTGGACCGCTTTTAATCAGTCTCCACTCCATTTTATCTCACATGGATATGTTCTAAATAGCAAATTTAAATATGTTGACATATTTTATCGCGTGCTAATTTTTGTAGGAATATATCAATTTTTTATGGATAGGAGGCGTCTAAATGAGGCGGTCATAATATATCATATCCATGAGATTTGTTCAATGATTTTATCTTATGGTAATACTCTCTCTTTATATTTTGCTTTTATCTATTTGTTTTTGCCTTTTACTAAATTGTTGGTGTGAATGGTGAAAATAGCCCTATTCTTGGGCTGTGCAGCAACGCATCTAGTCCCTGACATTAAAGATTCTTGGGTAAATGTGTTTCAGATAATTTTTGATAAGTTCGATATTATAGGGATTGATGATTGTTGCGGGATGCCATTCTTATTATCGGGAGATATTAACAGAGCAGAAAAGAGAGCAAAAGAATTATTATCAGAATTAAATTTGTATGACCTCGTAATTACTGGATGCCCAAGCTGTTATAGGATGTTCAGCTATTTTTATCCAGAAAAATTGGGTATTTTTCCCAAATTCGCTTCACGTCACTTAGTTAGCGTATTGTGCGAAGGCATAAAAAATGGAAAGATTAAAATTGAAAAGGAGGTTAATATTAGGGTTACGTTTCATGATTCTTGCGAACTTGCGAGACATATGGATATAATTGAGGAGCCTAGGTTCGTATTGAATAGCATTCCAGGCATAGAGCTTGTCGAAATGAAGCTAAATAAGAAGCTAAGTACGTGTTGTGGGGGAGGCGGGCTCATGAGGATGTTTTTTCCAAAAATATCGCAAGAAATAGCTATAAAAAAAATTCTTGAAGAGATAATCCCCCTAAACATTGATGTATTAGTAACTAGCTGTCCATTCTGTATGTATGTTTTTAATGATGCTATTAGAGCCATGGGAAACAATAATGGTCTAAGAGTTATGGACATATCTGAATTGGTACTGATGGCGGTGAGCAAAAAATGAGCATAGATAAGTATATGCTGAGCTACAAGAAGGGTCTATACCGAGCACTTAAAGACAAACACATGAAGCAAACATTATCAAAAACAATAATAAACTTTAGGCTAAGCAGAAAAGAAGTATTTTCGAGGTTCCCAGACATCGAAAAGAAAGCCGAAAAACTAAGAAAAATCAGAGAAAAAGTACTGGAGGATTTGGGCTTTTATCTCGATAAAGCTATGGAAATGATAGAGAAAAATGGTGGATATGTTTACCTTGCTAAGAAGGCTGATGAAGCCAAGAAAATAATAGGAGACATATCTAGAGAAAAACTCGTAATAAAATCTAAATCACTAACAACCGAAGAGATATATCTAAACAAGTATCTGGAAGAATTGGGATGCGAGGTATGGGAAACAGATCTTGGGGAACTAATAGTCCAACTAGCAGGATCTAGGCCTATGCACTACGTTACGCCGTCTCTTCATATTTCTATTGATCAAGTAGTAAAAATGTTTTCCGAAATCGCGGGAAGACCACTAAAAGTCGATGTAGACGAGCTAGTAAAATTTGCGAGGAAGTTTCTGCGAGAAAAGTTC
>JAUQYS020000158.1:0-4222 GCA_030587585.2 Candidatus Njordarchaeota archaeon | reverse complement strand
ATCGAAGAAGAAGAGGAAGAACAAGCCCAAACCCAAGAGGAAACCCAACAACAAGAACAACAAAAAACAGAAAACACAAACTCGAATGCATAGAACGCAACGCGACAAAGAATACATGCCGATTTTCGGATGTACAGAATGCAATACAAGAGTGGCTACGTTCAACAAAAATGCACCGAAATCTCAGACAAATCTCAGACAACGCCTCCAGCAAGGCAATTTTTGTAGAACCATTCTAGCCTACAGGCTCGTCTGGGGTGGAAAAATCTCAGACAAATTTCAGACGCTTTTCTGTTGATTATGACACGAAATGAGATGTGCCTCATGGATCCTTCTTTGTTGGTTTGGTTTTGCGGCTTCTATCCTCCTTGAAATATCAATATTTTCAATAGGTTACCTCTAATCCATGCTATATCTCTTTTCTACTTATATCCTACAATGAGGCTTGTCCATCCCTTGGTTACTTCGCCAAGAATCTTTGCATCCCTAAACCCTACACTTCTCATAATTTCGGCGTACTCCCTCATTGTGGGGGGAAACTCGCCATATTCCTCCACACTACCAGCAATAATCAGCTGAGATATCTCATGCGACAGAGCGTATGGAGCCTCAGCCCAGTCATTACATGGAACCATATCCTTTATCACGAACTTCCCGCCCTCCTTTAGGCACCTATATGTTTTCTCTACAACTATTTTTGCCTCAGTCATCTTGAATGTAACATCAGACATAAACGCGATATCATAACCTTGTGGAAAATCATCCTTGAGAGCATTCCCCTCTAATACATCTACTCTATCCATCATTCCATAACGTTTAATATTTTCCGCTGCCAAATCAACTACTCCAGGCAAATCAAAGATCGTTGATCTGAGCCCAGTATAGATGGAACAAAAACCAATCGAGTATAATCCATGTCCCCCACCAATATCCAACATCCTCTTTGCTCCACTAAAAACACTTGCTCTTTCGAGTAGTTCTAGTGTTTTTTGAAACTCCCCACATATCGCCAAAACTATAAATTTTCTCTGCTCATCTGGACTCTTCCATACATGAACCGGCCTCATTGTTTTTAGCCTTTTTCCTCTCAAGATCTTAATGAACCTGCCCCAGAATGGGTTATACTGCACTGATTCTTCTCCATAGTAAGAGCCAAAGAGATTCTTCATCCTCGAAAAAGGTGTTGCATAATACTTGTCTTCCCGCTTTCGGATTATGTTAAACCCAGAAAGAAAATCCAACAACATTCTCATAGGGACATCTATGCAATTTAGTTTACCGGCAATATCATTAAAAGTCATGCCTTTGTCATCTAAAATACCGAAAAGACCTATATGCGTAGCTATAGCACACATTGCCCATTTCATATCAGATGTTATAACGTCCCTAAAAAACTCCATATCGATATCGATTAAGGGCCTTCTGAAGTCTCTAATTACTGGTATGTCCATCACGCACCACCAATCAAAAAGTAAACCCCTCTTCTACAACTAATTATTCCCAAAGTATATACGACCAAAAATGATTTATAATGTTTGATGGTGGTTCCAGTAATCGTGTTTCAATTTGCCCACACACTACATCGATTATAAGCCCCCGAAAAGCTATCTATAAGTCTTTTTGGCCATATATATAATCTGGCAACAATTAGTTGGGGAAGAGGAAAGTAAAAAATCCCTTTACATCCTTGCCCAGATAACAACTGCTAGTACTATTAATAGTAAGCCAACGAAAAAACAATATCATGATATCCCTAATCCTCATGGGATGATCGCTTGGATTAAGCGGATCCGTCCCAGACAATATCTCCTCGGTATCGGTAAAACCATCTCCATCCGTATCATTTAAACGAGGATCCGTTCCATGACTATACTTATCTCTGTTGCTTAGACCATCCCCATCCATATCCAAATAGCCATCCTGCATGTCTAGCGGATCTAATCCATTCATTACCTCCCAACCATCAGGCATGTCATCGCTATCGGTATCATTGTTTAATGGATTTGTTCCATATAGATATTCTTGATAATTATTTAGCCGTCTGTATCGGGATCCTCGTTTTTGTCTGATGAGTCTAGTGGATTCAAACCATTTGTATATTCCCATCCGTCTGGGATGTTGTCACCATCCGTGTCTTTATTCCTGAGGTTTATGTATATTTCTATTTCCATCGAGTTTGCTATGCTATCGTTGTCATAATCATCTGTTGCGTCTAGTGGATTTGTTGGATCTAGATTGAATAATACTTCTAGAGAGTCGATTAGTCCATCGTCATCAGCATCATTGCTGTTTGGATCTGTTCCATACAATGATTCTACGGAGTCATATATGTAGTCATTATCACTGGGGCTTATAATCGTGATGTTAAATGAGAGTAGCAGATTGCCGATTATTGTTATTCTTAGCCACCATGGAGGATTATACCATGTACTAACTCCACTATGATAATTCTCTATGACCCTTTGATACCAGTATCTAAAGCTTTCTCCAAGGGTATAGTTCTGACCAAGTTTTTCTGTTATATAATTAACATACCATAACCCCCCAACCTTTGTGGACGAAATAACAGCAATTGTATTATTGCCAGTTAGATATGTTTCAGCCAAATATTTATTTAAGATTAATAAAAATATGAGTATGTATAACTCTAAAAAACATTAAGGCCTCCAGAATGCAAATAAGAAAAGTATTGATCCCCTTAATTATAATAATTGCTACTTTTTCAGGGATCATGTTCTTTTTAAGAGAAACTCCGGAGAACATTCCGGAAAATCAGCAGGAAGAGAACTGGATATTAGAAGATTCTAGACTAAATCGAACAGCGATCATTCATCTACCAATTAAGGTTGAAGATCTGACAACAGAACCGCACGATGGGCCAATAGGTCCATGGGGTTACCATGGAGGGAACCATCCAGAAGGATTTGATCACACAGGATTCGTTTTTAAGGAGCCATCACCAATTTATGCGCCAGATGATGGCCTCGTTGTATATATTGAGAAACGTGCAAGCGATGATATAAAAGTTATAATATTTCATAACTATACAATAGCCAGTTGGTTTGATCATCTAACAAACATAACAGTCTCAGAAAAAGACTTCGTAACAGAAGGACAAATTATAGGCTATCCAAAGCAATACGGCTTACGAAATATCGTTGATTGGGGACTAATTGATCTTAACAATAATACTGGACCAATATTTCCAGGTTGCGAAAGTGTTCCTGAAGGAGGTAGCTTTGTTCCTCCATTCAATTACCTCGTAGAAGAAGATAGAGCTAAAATTGAGGCTATCTTTAATGAAACAATGTTACAGCCGTTCTTAAATGGAGAATTTGTACCAGGAATGAATAAAGCGGAACACGGCTTGATAAATCCGGTATTTCCTGAAAGAAGTAATCCTGAGGATATCACAGGAGTATGGATATTAGAAGATGGAAATAAATGGGGACCTGGCGGGCCCCCAGAGATACTCACATTCATTCATAAAAATACGACATATTTTGGCGAAGTATTTCATGCTGTTTACGCTGATTTTCAAAGACCCGTTGAATTCGATACCTGGGATGCAGACTTTGAGATAAATGAATCCGTAACGCCACACAGAATTAAATTAGTATTCGCTCAATATGGAGAAGAAACGAAAGCTCCGCTATATGGCATATATGAAGTGAACGCATCAGGGTCTAGGACAAAGTTAAAAATCGAATTTAGCGAAAATGGTTATCCTACAGCATTCTCCAGTAACGCGAGCATCTATATCATTAGATCAAGATACCATCCATTACAGGAGATAAATATCCCTGAAACTGCAGCTTATTCGATTCTTTCGGGAGAAAAACCTCAAGATATTAGCTTAAATTATGGAAGAACTCTTCTAGAAACGATGCCGATAGAACTTACTGTAGATCCAATAACACTTAAAGAGTACCAAACAAAACTTTAATAAATTAATATACCTTCATTTGTCAAAATACATCAGATGATAGAGTTGACCTCGAAGGCTGGAAAAGAGAAATTAATAGCCGAAAATGACCCGCTGCCAGATGAGGAAAGAGAGATCGCAGAGTATGAGAAAAGGAAACTAAAAAATAGAACTACCTTTATTGGCTTAGAAGAAATCCATAAAGTTATGCGGAGATCCTAGAAGATTTAGAAAGATAAGAATGGTTGACAACTAAAGGCTTAAGTAAACATGTGATGTATAAATGTACAAAAGTTC
>JAUQYS020000138.1:0-5897 GCA_030587585.2 Candidatus Njordarchaeota archaeon | reverse complement strand
TACTAAATGTTATTCCAGTATGCAGACTCTATCAGATATTCGAAGAAAAGAAAATGAAAAACCTAAGCTTACTAGCGCGCATTCAGATAGCCTTCTTGTTCATATATGTTTTTCCCATTATTCAAGATATTAGGAGAAATAATAATTCACGAAATAATTCTAGAGTTCTTGTTCTACAACCTTGTCCCCAAAATACTATCTTTCATGGGAACAACACTCGTAGCTATGGGCTACATCAAATATATCCATAGAATTCCTACAGGGAAAAAACTAATAATATAGAGAACGTTCAATGTTATTGTTTTTTATGCTTTTTTAGGCCCAATGATATCTCAATCGGAATGCTACAATATAAATAATGACTCTGAAGGTAACGAGTCGGTATGTATTTCGATTATTTAATCGTGTGAAGGAGAAGTAGAGTATTTCAGCAAGCCTTAACGTACGGTTCCTGATCTTTATCTTATATTTCACCTCATGGTGGTCTAATGGGGTATATTGGAGCGGAGTTTAGGATTGCAGATATTTTTTGCTATAATTTATATAGCATTATTGTGTTATTGTATTATAGTAGTATTGTATTATTAGAATAGGTGTTTTATTTGGGTAATAAAGTGACAAGTATTAGGGTAGATCCCGAACTTTGGAAGCGTGCTAAGATAGTAGCCATTGAGGAGGGCGTCACTCTGAGTGATCTAATCCAAGAGGCTATTAGTATAGTCGTTGATTGGCGTTGGCTAGTGGATGAGCTTCAATTGAATGTTGATATGAATTTATTGGAAAAGATGATTGAGGCTAAATCCCGTGGAAGGAAACCATTTGTTATTGTTTCCGATAAGACTGCTGTTGAGTTGGTTAGAGAGGGAAGAGACAGATGGTTATAGTGTATGTTGATACTAGTGTTGTTATTGCTAAGTATAAGCCTAGTGATTCGCTATATCAGGATGCCAATAGATTCTTTGAGAAGGATTATGACTTCGTAATTTCCCCCATAACTCTGATGGAGCTTTATTCTGTGTTAGCTAGAATAAGAACTTTCATTAGATTAGAGCAGGGGTTGGAGAATGCAAATGTAGATACTATCATAGCATTTATAGTTCACGACCTAAAATTGAGACTCGTGGCAAGGAGTTTTATGACGCGATTACAGATATTTGGAGCAAAAATTAGGGCACCCCTCGAATATCATCTAGCGATAAAATTCTCAGAAAAACTTCGATTAAAAACACTTGATATGTTACACGTCGCATATGCATATATGCTCAGAAAAATATTAAGTTACTTTGTTACTTACGACGATGATATCCTAAAAGCTAGGAAATCTATTGAGCAGCAAGTAGGTATAAAAATTAGGAGGCCATCAGAGCTTGTATGATTAAGCATGCATATAAACATTTTAGACTTTTTCGATCTTTATGTTTTTATTTTGGAGTGACTGTTCTACCTTTATTGAATTATATAGCCATTAACCAAATTGGATCCCAAGAGCTTTTTTAGATCTTTAAGTATTTATAGTATAGCATCAAACATAAAAAAATATATGATAAATAACAAGAGTCTAGGATTTTTTGGGAATCAATTTGTTCTTTCTTGTGTATTTGGGTTTTAGATACGAAAGTATCGTATATATCTTGATCATGTATTCGGATCATTTATATAGCAAATACTAGTTTATAATTTTACTAATGGAGAGAGAGTAATATGAGAAAAAAATTCTTCCTCTATATTATTTTCTCTCTCCTCGTCGCTCAAACAGTTTTTGTTGGTGCTAGTAACAAAGAAAAAGTAAGTATCACGGTGATCCCAACCAAGACGGTATCCCAATCTATAAACAAGCATCAAACCAACATGAATCCCAAAATATACTATCAGACTAGGGCAGCAACGGTAAGCCAAAAATGGAACGTCACAACGGGAAACAAAGTCGGAGCCGCCGCGGCTGTTGGAGATATTGATAATGATGGAGAAATAGAGATCATAATCAGTAGCGGCGATACCTATGTCTATTGTTTAAGTGCTGATGGTTCAGAAGAATGGAACTATACGACTGGGAGCTATATATATTCCTCGCCATCCATAGGTGATGTTGATAGTGATGGAAGCCCAGAAATACTATTTGGTTCTGGGGATTGTAATATTTACTGTCTGAGTAATGATGGTTCTAAAGAATGGAACTACACTACTGGGGCTGCTATAGATGGCTCCCCAGCTATCGGTGATGTTGATGGTGATGGAGAACTAGAAATAATGATAGGAAGCTATGATGATAATGTCTATTGCTTTAGTGGGAACGGTGCTCTCGAATGGAACTACACTACTGGGGATTCTATACGTGGCTCCCCAGCTATCGGTGATGTTGATGGTGATGGAGAACTAGAAATAATAATAGGAAGCTATGATTACAACATTTATTGTTTTAGTGGGAATGGCACTGTCGAATGGAGCTACGCCACGACTTATGTCATATTCTCCTCTCCGTCCATAGGTGACGTTGATGGTGATGGCAAACCAGAAGTAATCGTTGGGGGCTTTGACGGCGATATTTATTGTTTAAATGGAACCGGATCTCCAAAATGGAAATATGTTACTAGCGCTTCGATAGGCTACTCATCTCCAGCTCTGGGTGATGTTGATGGCGACTCAAAAATGGAGATAGTTATTGGCAATCTCAATAGAGAGTTTTATTGTCTTAATGGTGAGGATGGCTCATTACTTTGGAAATATACAACGGAAGGTGATATTTCTTCTTCGCCAGCTTTAGCTGATGTTGATGGGGATAAAAAATTAGAGGTTATATTTGGATGCGATGATGACAATATTTATTGTCTTGATGGCGAGGATGGCTCATTACTTTGGAAATATACGACAGGAAGCAATGTTGTTTCCTCTCCTACGATTTGTGATATTGACGATGACGGAAAATTAGAAGTCATAATTGGAAGCGACGATTATTATGTCTATTGCTTGGGTGTTGATGGCTATCGTGTTTATTGGGAGGGAGATGGAGGCTATATTGGTGATGATGGATACTTTAGAACCAGAAACATATTGTTCCTTGACGCAGATCGAGATTTCCTCTCTAAATATACCGAGAACATAATTGGATCAAACCCTAATAGTAGAGATTCCGAGGGAGACGGTATGAATGACTATGCGGAATTTCTTGCAGGATTGGATCCCACGGAATTCGACAGCGATGAGGATCCTGATGGAGATTTACTCAGTAATTTCATGGAGATAGATTCTGGCACTGATCCACTGAATTTGGATTCTGATGGAGACGGTATTGATGACTTTTGGGAAATAAAATATCTCGATCCTAACGATCCTTCTGATGCTTCTCAAGACATTGATAGTGATGGTTTAAGCAACCTTGAAGAATATTCCTATGGCTATAGTTTAATTAAGTATGTGCAATACTCGCAAGCTGAAAGCGGAGGATACTACCTCTGGCTAAACATAACATACTATATCTATTCCAACCCGTGTATACTAAATATCTCAGCCTACGGATGGACTGATGACTACATTTCCCGCTTCATGGTATACATATATACAGATTCTCTATGGAGAACTTATGATTATGCACCAAATATCTCACAATTCCACTTTCAATGCAAACTTGAAAATGCTTCTCGGATAGACATCAGAATTCAAGAGTACGATTCGTTTGGTAGTGCAGGCGACATATCTTCTGATAATCTAAAAACACAGTTTATATGGATATCGTCTCTTGATCCTAAAAATCCGGACTCTGACTCAGATAATCTTTTAGACGGTCAAGAAGTAAAAGTATATTACACAAACCCCCTTAATAATGATACTGATGGCGACAATATGGATGATTCGTGGGAAATTCTGTATAATCTAAATCCCCTAGACCCAAGCGACCAAAATGCCGACAATGACGGTGATGGACTAACCAACGTAGAGGAATATAATGAACAGACAAACCCCCTCGATGCAGACACCGATGGTGATGGGATCCCTGATGGGTGGGAGGTAGGATACGGCCTTGACGCAGCAGATTACTCTGACGCATCACAGGACCCCGATGGAGATGGGCTAACAAACGTCGAGGAATACCAACACAATACAAACCCGACACAATCAGATACCGATGGCGACGCGATCCCAGACGGATGGGAAGCAAAATATGGCCTCGATCCACTCAGCGATGATTCATCACAAGACCCCGATGGAGATGGGCTTACAAACATTGAGGAATACCAGCATTCTACGAATCCAACAATGGCCGACACCGATGCCGATGGTTTGCCTGATGGTTGGGAAACAATCTATGGTCTAGATCCTATAAACAGTAGCGATGGATCAATAGATTGCGATGGAGACGGGCTATCCAATTTGCGTGAATTTTGGTACGGAACTGATCCTACTAATGAAGACAGTGATGGTGATGGATACACAGATGGCGTTGAAGTGCGTTTTGGAACAGATCCTCAAAACCCTGCAGATTATCCCACATCTACCGTTACTACCATTGTTGAGAGCACTACGATTACTGAAACAACTTCGATTATTAGTACTGAAACTGTTACTTTGATTTTTACATCGATTACTGAGAAGGTAGAGTTTGCTGATCTTCTAATAGTGTTGTCTTCGTTGGTAGCTATCCTATCGATAGTTTCTTTAATTATTGTTGCTAGGAAGAAGCTTCGGCCTTTAGAGTAGCGTTATTTTCTTTTTACTAATCCTTTATTTTTGTCTTAATGTATTATCTTTTATTTCTGAAAACGATATTTTTCCTATTGTGGACTGGTTTTTTGATTCTGTTTATTTGGGAGAATAATGTTCTTGAGATATTTTTTTATTTAATGTTGTCAATAATTACAATGATATGCTTATTATTGTGCTGTTTTTATCCTAAGAAAGTTCGACAGTGTTGCCCACTAGACCGGTATGAGACTCACATAGAGAACACCCTCACGAATCGAATCGAAAACTTCATCACATGATACACTCCTCCCACATCAATGCCAGTTATATAGCGTGAAATACACCCACATAACTAGCGATAGATAGCGTGGCAGCCACCACAGCTCAACATCGTCGATAGCAGCGAAGTATATTCTAGCACACCTATGCAAGAACCTCATAGCCAAGCTCTCTAAGTATTTTCAATGCCTGCTTCATCGTGATTCTCTTGAAAAGTCTGATATCACTATACCACAAGCTTTCTACGGGGCATACCTCCCCAGTGGAGCGAGAGGAACGTTTTGTGCAGTTTCTCGCTGGAGCCGTTAGATTTTTCTCGCCTGGTAGTGTTTTGTACATTCGGGAAAACGCGTGTATTCTGTGTCAAGCTGCGTTATGTGGGTTCGAGGTGTTCTCTGTTTTTGTTTTGAGGTTTAGGCTGGTGGTTTTTCCTCCTTGGTTTCCGCCCCCACTCTGTTTCGCCCTGGGATTTGAGTATGCGGAGGTATGATGTATTGACTTTTCTTTATTTATCTTTACTTAGATTTAGAAACGAACAAATGTTCTCGAAGAGCTCTCTAATCTTTTCTTTGTTTAGTGAGTATATCTTATATTTCTTTACTCTTTGTTCGTGTATAATTCCCATTTCCTTGAGAGCCGTCAGGTTGTGTGATATTAGCGTCTGATCTCTTCCTAAAATTGCAACAATCGCACAAACAGGGAGTGGCGTCTGAGCAAGCAATGATAAAATTGATATCCTAGTAGGATTTGAAAAAATTTTTTTAAGGAGCAAACACTTCTCGATATCCTCTTTTTGGGGCTTCTTGATCAACACATTTTCTAAATACCCCGCTATATCCTCCAGACATTTGTCTCCGAAGACTCTTCTGATTTCTTCGATAACATTGATTTTCAACATTATCCACCTCGACAAAATAATGTAAATATATCATATTTTTATT
>JAUQYS020000134.1:0-1747 GCA_030587585.2 Candidatus Njordarchaeota archaeon | reverse complement strand
AAGATAAGAAAAATAGGGAAGTAGAAATAATAGATGGTATCAAGAAGTTAGAAACAATTGGTAAGACTCGGTACGATGAGGAAAAAAACAAGCTTGATAAAATACTTAGCAATATCGATGCATTAGAAACAGAGCATAGAGATATAGGCAGTAGCATAAATAGTATTATAGAAAAAGTTGATGAACTAAAACAAGTAACGACACGGATAGAAAGTGTTGATGGTGAGATCCTTCAAAAAGCAGACACAGTGATCGGGCAGATTGATAGCATATCCAAAAATTTGAGTAGCATTGCGGAGAAAATAGAATCCACACACAAAAGCCTTGGAGAGTCAACAACACTTATTTCTCAGAGAATAGACAATAATGCACGTATAGGAAGGGAGATCTTAAAAGAGATCGAAACAGCAAAAAGCACTATGGGAGACGTTATAAAAGAGATTAAAACTATACGTAGAAACCAAGAAGAAATAGCAAAAAATATTAGAATAATCGCTAATTTATCGGAGAAACTAAACACTATAATAGAGATAACCAAGAGTATCCTAGGAATTGTTAGAATAATAAGCAAGACTCAGGAAGATGTGGGCAAGAAGATCGATCTCATACTAAAGGCAAAGACTCAAGAAAGTACAAGTACTAGTTAAAGTGACGTAGTCCAAAAATTCTTTGTTTTTTGGGTTTTATGATTACTTTTACTCTGTGTTCTTTTAGAGCTTTTATTATGGTATCTGGAGTATTTTCTGAAAGATAAATAATTCTCAATTTTCCATACTTTTTCACGAGGAAGAGGATTGGTTCATAATTATCTATCTGCGTGTTCTCAGCATATAGGCGCTCAAGATTTTTCATGTAGCGAATAGATTCAATATTTTTCACATAGCAACCAGAAATATTTAATACTCTTAAGTTGCTAAGTGTTTTAAGAGGGTCTATATCCTCAACACTAGTGTTGCTGATATCTAATACTTCTATGTTGTGTAGATTTCCTAGAGGAGTAAGATCGTAAACAAATCTGCACCCCATCATATTTAGTATGCGGAGATTTTTGAGAGAGGATAAAGGTTTAATATTATCAATTTTAGTATATCCTAAATCGAGCGATATTAGTGAAGTAAGCCCAATTAGGAATTCAAGTCCAGTAAGATTACATCCCTGCAGACAAAGATTTTTTAGTAAAGTGAGATTATGAATGAATTCGAAATCAGAAATAGAAGTGAAATCAAGGTATAATGATTTCAAATTAATTAGCGAACCAAGTGCTGTGCCATCAGATACTCCACGGCAATTACATAACACTATTGTTCGAAGCTTTTTAAGTGACGAAATCAGTCCAAGATGATTTATATTTGTCGAGCCAAGATTTAGTTCCTCGAGTTTATAAAGTTTGCTTATGGGATGAAAATTGTCGATGTAGCCGCAGCCCCAAAGGCTTAATCTAAGAAGATTGGTAAGATTCTTGATTTGGGATATATTTGGTATAGGTATCTTGTCTAGGACTAAAACTTTAAGATTTTTTAAGTACCTTAAATTGTCTATATTTGAGAGATTTATGCAGCCATGTAGATAGAGCTCCTGCAGATTTTTAAGCCTATTTATCCAAGATATATCTGCTACTTTGGTATAACTCATATCAAGAAATTCTAACTTTTCTAGGTGGGATATAGGAGTAAAATCAATTATGTTCTTACAATTTCGGATAGAAAGACGTTTTAAGTGTTTAAAATTTTTGACAAAATATATCTCA
>JAUQYS020000116.1:0-1948 GCA_030587585.2 Candidatus Njordarchaeota archaeon | reverse complement strand
TCAACATATAGCTTAATAGTTTTTAAAGACCTCGAGGGAATTTCTATCTCCGCGTCCTTCGGAAATACGCTTAATCCTTCGCCTGCTACTATATTTAGTCTTTCCTTAATTTTTTCTTCTTTATTGTTAATCAGAGTAACCTTGACTACGCTCGGCGAATTAATGTGCTTTTTAAGAGCGATCTCAACTTGGTTTATTGTTCTTAGACCAAAACCAAAGTCATAGGAACCAATCTTAAATTTATGTTTTTTTTTGCCTTTATGGTTACCTTGTTTGTACCCGGAGAAAGCGCAAATATCTTTTCGTCAATATAAGCGTTTATAGGGCTCGATGTTATAATTTCTATCGGAACATTCTTCTTTTCTATATATTCTATGTTTTTTGGTGGACGTACCTGTATGCTATCATTATCTATGCGAAGCCCCATAAGATATCCCGTTTTTGAATGAAAAATTGCTTCTATTTCTCTTTTTTCTATTCTCCAAGTATATTTCCATGCCACGTGATCGTTTATTAATATTTTCTGTGCAGGATCTACTAAGCAGTCTATCAGGCTTTCTGGATTTTTAAATATCTTTTTTAGCTCATCATATTTGAATAATCTGGGAGAAAAATTCTTCATGTATACATACGTTGAAGGTATCCAAACAAATCCCGTTTTTCTATATAGATGCACGGCCCTATTAGAGCCCCATGTATGAAGGCTGAGTACCTCGTAGTCCTTACTTATAGCCCGAGCTAAGCAGTGCTTTATTAATGTTCTACCCACACCTAAACCTCTGTAATCTTTGTGCGTAATTATGAGCTCGATATACATATTCTTCTTCTCGCTCCAATGAGGAAAATACTCTAAAAACCCTACAACTTTTCCATCGATTTCCGCTACGATTGTCCTGTAATCCTTTAATCCTCTATATGAGTCCCATATGTCTTCTATATCAAAATAAGTAGCATTATAAAATAGGCCCCATGGAAAATCCAGTTTAGCGGATTTTAATATATCGATGATGTCTTCTATATCCTCCTTCCTTATTTCACGAACAAATATTTTCGTCATGCATCCAGCACCATCATTAATTACATAAAAAATAGCGAATCTGAAATTATCTATTCTTAACATATTAGCATAGAAAAAGACTTTATATACTACATATGATTTTATTCTAAGAGAACGCATATCAATGTTAGGTGAACAATGTGAGAGACCCGCACTGGTTCCTTACAATCACAATATTGATCCTCGCTCCGCGAATCATATCGGAGCTTCTGTTTAGATTAACTTCTCTAAAAATGATATGGGTATTCAGAATAATAGATATTTTTGACATAACATTGCAGACAATATCACTATTTGTGTTAATACTATACGTTTTTCATAGGTATATCTATGGCCGCAGCGAAAAAGAACTAATAATATATCTTGTCCTATCCGCATTACTTATCGGCGGCCATTTTATGCATTTTGCCGCAAATGCAATAGATATGCATTATAGAGAGGCTATAGGAATAGAAACAGAAGAAAACATGCCCACAACTGCGTATATTCTACTTCATTTTCTTGACGAATATTTGAGCCACATTATCCTTTTTACCGCTATGATATTAATATTTCTATATGGAGGCATCTTAGACATGCAAAAAGAACAAATAAATGCGACAGGAATGGACAAAATAATTACTATTTTAAGCGGTTTTATCCTAGGTGGAAGCTTAGGTATTTCTGGCGTCGAAGCGAGTATACCAATATACATGATAGCAATATCGGCACTCTGCATCGGAATAATAATATACAAAAAAATCAAAATGGATAGGCAAATAAAAGGCCTCTCACAATATCTCTTTACGCTTTTTGTCTTAATTACACTGGCTATGATAATATTTGCTATATCTCTATACCTCCTAATACTTGGAACACAATCACCGCGAGAACTAATTGGAGGAATGATCT
>JAUQYS020000040.1:0-12782 GCA_030587585.2 Candidatus Njordarchaeota archaeon | reverse complement strand
GTAGTAGTTTAGTCCTAGTTGTTTTGCTCGTTGTATTAGGTCTTCTATCCATTTTCTTGATTCGAATGTTGTTCCGTCTATTGGTCTTCCTATTTTGCATGCTATGCTTCCTGCTAGTGCTTCTAGTAGGTATCCTATTGTCATTCTTGATGGAATTCCATGAGGATCAAAGATTATGTCTGGTATTATTCCGTCTTCTGTGAATGGCATGTCTTCTTGGGGTACTATTAGTCCTACTACTCCTTTTTGTCCTGATCTTGCTGCGAATTTGTCTCCTAGTTCTACTGGTCTTGGTTGTCTTAGCTTTGCGTAGACTTTGATTCCTTTTTGTCCCATTTCTCCTAGTGAGACTACTACTATTGAGTCTATGTATCCTGCTTCTCCTGGTCTTATTTTTTCTGTTGTTTCTTCGAATAGTTTTAGGCTTCTTATTTCTCCTCTTTTTGCTGGTGTTATTCTTCCTACTATTTCTTTGTTTTCTGTCATTAGTTCTCCTTCCCATGCTATTCCGTCTTCTGCTAGGGTTTCTAGTTTTCCTTGGTCTTTTTTTCTTAGTTCTATTGGTAGTTCTATTTCGTCTTTGAATCCTCCTGCGTGTGTTCTTTCTGCTACTTCGTATATTCTTATGAATGCTCCGTTGAATAGTCCTCTTTCTATTGCTGCTTTGTTTATTATTATTGCGTCCTCTATGTTGTATCCTTCGTATGATAGTATTGCTACTATTGCGTTTTGTCCGTATCCTCTATCGTCTATTCCTATGAATTTTGATGGTCTTGTTGTTACTAGGGGTCTTTGGGGATAGTAGAGCATGTATGTTGATGTTTCTGGTTTTATTCTGTAGTTTAGTCTTGGTATTGTTAGTGCTTGTTTTGCCATTGATGTTTCGTGTATTATTTTTGGTGCTTGGTCTGTGTTTGCGAATGGTACTATGTTTGGTATTAGGTCTAGTACTGTTGCTGGTGCTATTTCTAGGTGTGTGTGTTCTGGGGTTAGTTCTTTTTCCCATACTGCTATGTATGCGTCTTCTTCTTCTTCTGCGTCCAGCATTTCTATTATTCCGTTTTTTAGGAGGTCTTCGAATGTTATTTCGCCGTTTTTTAGTTTTTTTGCGTGTTGTGTTGTGTATTTTGGTTTTCCGTTTTCTACTACTATTAGTGGTCTTAGTATTCTTCCTGAGTCTGCTGTTATGTGTATTTCTCTGAATTCTTCCCAGTATTTTATGTTTGCTTCCCATGGTATTTTTCCTTGTCTTCTTAGTTTTCTGAATTTTTCTACGAATAGTTGTGGTTTTTTGCATACGCCTACTATTTCTCCATCTATGAATACTGGGATTTCTGGGTATGGTGACCAGCCTTTCTCTACTTTTACTTTTTTGAGTCCGCATCTTGGTAGTGTTTCATTAATAAGTTTTTGTTTTTCATGTCGTCTTAGGCCCACACTTACATATGCCGATAGTGCTAATTGTTTTGTAAGTCCACATAGTGTTCCTTCAGATGTTGTTGTTATGCATATCCTCCCCCACTGTGTTGGGTGGAGATCTCTTGCTTCTGGTTTGCCGTGTTTTGCCTGTGTTCTTGTTGTTAGTATGTTTTTTACTCTTCTCATGTGGCTTATCATTTCTATATGGTTTAGCTGGCCGAATACTTCTGTTACTCCTGTGACTCCTGTTGGCCATGTTCCTGTTGCGAGCGCTCGATCCATTATTTCTACTATTTTCTCTGTTTTGAGTATATCCCTGAAGTGCAACCTATCTCGTATATCTGTAGCCTTGCTTGCTAGGGCGTCGCGGGATGTTCTTACGAATTCTCTCCATGCATATGCGAATAGTTCTCTTAGGAAATCTCCGACCATTTTTAGTCTTTTGTTTTTGTAGTGATCTCTGTCATCTGGTTTTGCTTTTCCTAAGTATACCAGTATTGCTCTTCTCACAAGTCTGGCTAGGTAGTATGCTTTCAGATAGTATGATTCTTCTGTTTTTCCTACGTGAGGCAACATAAATTTGTTTAGTATTTCTTTTACGTAGTTTATTCTTTGTTTTTCTCCAGCATATGATAGCCATCGTCCTTGGAGGCCTATTTTCTGTATGTATTTGTATAGCTCTTTTAGTGCTTCTTCTTGGTTTACTAATGCTTTTGATTCGACATGTCTTATATTCAGAACCAAAAATTGTGATATTCCTTTTGCTTCTTCGTTTTCTTCTTCTAGGAAGACCTCAGGAACAACAAGCTTCATGAATTCTCCTATTGTTAGGCCAAGAGCCCTGACTAGTAGCATCAGAGGAATATATTTGTTCTGGATTACTCTTGGAAATCTGACCGCTATTCTCATGTCTTTTCTAGAAATAAAAACACTTAGTCTGTTTCGATATACCCCAGGAGATGTTATCCACGCAACAATTTTATATTTTGCTGAAACCAATGATGTTCCTGTTAGTTCTTCTACTATTATTCTGGCTCTCGCGGATTCTTCTCGCGGTAGGAATACCCTCTCAGAACCATTTATTATTACGTATCCCTCTGGTTGAAGAGGATCCTCTCCTATTTTTATCAGATAATCCTTATATTGTCTCATATTCCTGTTTAGATGCGGATCATATTTTGAGCCCACAACCAACGGCACATAGCACAGCCTTATTGTCTCTTTCCGTATTTTTTCCTCCACGGTTTTTGTGCCCTCTGATGTCTCCTCGAATCTCACCTTCTTAATAGCGAACTCCACATCAAGCGGCAACGCATAGGTTATTTCTTTCCAGCGGCATTCCAGCGGCTTAAATCTTATTTCTCCAACTTTTGGTGTTATGTTTACTTTTCCGTCAATCATAAAATCGAAGAATACACCAACCTGAGCGTCGATTCTAGGAAACTGCTCTATTATCTTAGGGATTTCCTCATCAACAAATTTTTCGAATGATCTAGTATGATGACTCGTCAGGCCGAATCTCTTAATCATAGCCTCAATAATAGCCCAACGCGCATCAGCGTTTAATGTTACGTCCCCATGACTTTTCTCTATCCATGCGGGCTCAATATCAACTGTCGATATACGTCGGCGTCTTGTTCTTGGCAATATTATCCCCAGAATACCAACAATGCAGATCCTAATTTTCATGCAATAAAAAACTACTTAAATAATTGTGATTTTATAAATCTTGCCTCTATGTCTTGGAGAAGTTCTAGAAGTGCGTACTCATCATATACTTTTCTCAGTATGCTGAGACATTGCTGCAGATTTGTCCCACTGGCCGCTACTACTAAAAGTGTTTCCTCTGGTTTTTCTCTTAGCATCATCCCGATAGAATATAGAAGATTTATTCTTTTTCGTTCCTGTGGCGTGATCTCTTCGCCGCTTCTCATTTTCTGTAAAATGAATTCCGAATAATCAAACATTTTTGAGACTGAGATTATCATAGATCCACACTTGGGGCATGATTCCCAGCGTGGTTCAGATATTCTTCTTATCTCGGTATGGCCGCATTGAAGACATATCCACTTTATTTTCCTACGGAGAAGTCTCTCTCTGTATTTTCTTAGTATGAACTCTCTTCGCTCGGTACTGCTTTTAGGGACTTCAACAATTTGAAACTCAAAATTTGCAAACGTGGAGAGCCCAGATCTAATGCTTATCTCTATTTTGCCTCTGGCCAGCCGGCTAAGAACATTTTTCAGATATTTTATATTTGTTTTTGTATAGACAAACTCGTTGATGGCTTCTTCCATTAGTATAGTTCCTCTATACTTGTCCATGAGAAATAGTATTTGTCCCCTCGAAACGCTCTCATCGCCAATAATCCCAAATCTCCTAGCCACATTAAGAAAACACCATAACAACGAATATTTATCCCTGAGCACTGTTTCTCTTATAAATATATCGACGTTTTCTTCCTTATAAATCTCTAATAGTCTTCTGAATGCCATAATAATCGCTCGTCTAACATCATTCATCGAGGTTATGCTGGGATACAGTCTAATGTGTATCTTATAGGCATCGGTAGAATAATCGATCACCGGTATGTTTACGTCCTCGACTAGAAGCCTATACAACAACATCCCAAGAATCTTATTTACCTTATCCCCAAAACAAGAATGAATAACTATCATACTATGCTCGAATGGAACCACTAAATACTCTACTAGTATCGTCCTATCATCTGGAATAACATCAACATTTTTCATAGCTTCAACAATTTTACCTAATATTTTCTCATCATCCACAAACCTTCCTAATTTGCCAATGGTCCCTCCCGCAAAAATCCTCCTTAATCTCCCAACATTCTGAGCCACAAAAAAAGAAACAGGCATCAGCTCACCGATCCAAGATGGGGGATCCGTTATTTCCTTCGACGTCCGCACTAGAATCTCACGCGATACATCATCAATCTGAAGAACCTCCCTACACTGACCTCCCAATATGAATTTCTTACCCACTCCCAAACCAATAACATACTGCTCATCGAGTTCCCCGACTATCTTTCTTCTCGAGACATCACGAACACGATATTTGGGGCTCCTAGGAATCATCGAAACATTATCAAAATATTGCCTTATTGATTTTCTAGTCAAGCGAATCTTATCATTCTCCAGACGTATAGACCTAGACCTCCTAGTCATAAATCTGCATAGGGAAATAAATTTGTCGAACCTGAGATCTTTGTAGGCATATGCTCTAGTAACAATATCAAAGACTTGTCTAGGGGATGGGTATTCTCCAGCATCAAATTTAAAATCCCTAACAATGCCAATTATTTGATGAGCCAAAACATCATAGCTCTCATATATCAAATTTACTGGTTCCACAATTTTTCTTTTCGATAAATCAACTATGGATAAAGCCTCCAAGAAATCATTGATAGTCATCGTGATAAGCGTTCCTTTCGACGTTCTTTTTACAAAATGCCCAGACCTACCGACTCTCTGAAGAGCGACTTCTACTCTTCTCGGAGAATTAACCTGTATAACATGATCTATGTCCCCTATGTCTATACCAAGCTCCAAAGAACTCGTAGCAATAACCGCATTAACCTTTCCAAACTTAATAGCTTTTTCGGTTTCTATTCTAATATCCCTCGCTATTGATGAGTGATGAACACCCACATTAGCACCATATCTCTGCCTAAGATACGCCCCAAGTGCTTCCGCCATGTCTCTAGTATTCGTAAAAATTAATGCTTTGCCCTCAGTCCTAACCAGAATTTCATATATCCTCTCTATCACTTTTCTCATATTGGGCTTAACAATAAGCATACCAAATTTGTTATCAATTTTTGGTTCCACATATACAACTTTAAACACATATCTTTTTGACTCAACAGCATTTATTATTTTCCCTCCTTCACCTCCCGTAAAATAGGCCAAAACGTCCTCAGGATTGGCTACTGTTGCACTTATCAATACAATTTGTGGCTTCGCACCCAAAAGCCTTATTCTTTCTAATACTAACGCTAGCTGGGGGCCCCTCTTACTATCAGCTATTTCATGAACCTCATCAACTATTATAAACCTCGTATTTCCGAAATGCTTTCTTATTTTTGGACTCCACAGCAAAATATTTAGGGTCTCAGGAGTCGTAATCAATACTGTTGGAGGCCTAACAGACTGTCTCCTACGGACACTACTAGGCGTGTCTCCATGCCGAATATCAGCACTAATATTCAATAGCTCCAAAATCTTCAAAAGCCTCCTAAAAATATCTCGGTTCAGAGAGCGAAGCGGAGTAATATATAACAATACCAACGGCTTTCTTTCTTCATTATATAGCATCTTAGATATCAACGGAAGTACAGCCGCCTCAGTCTTCCCAGCTCCTGTAGGAGCAACAATTATAGCATGAGTATCACTCTCCAGCAATACCGGTATAGCCTTCTCCTGAGCCAAAGTCGGTTTCTCTATACCCATCCTACCAAGAATCCTCCTCAATTTCGGATGAAGACACGAAAAGACATTCATAATATCCACAACAAGCAAATATAAAATATAACTATACCTCAGCAATCAACAAAAAACGACAACAAATCATAATTTCCTAATCACTCGTTAATAGGCTCAACATCCTCCGGCTTAACTTCAATCAAAAGCATCGCACCACTCATAAGATCCAAGAAAATCTTATTCTTAGACACACTAACTACCCTAGCTTTCCTATCCTTAAATGGTCCACGAATAATTCTAACAATCTGTCCAACCTCAAACCGCTCCTCCTCAGCCTCAACAACCTCTTCAGGTTTCTCTAAGGCCTTAACAATCGACTCTATGAGATTAGAACACTCGGTTGGACTCAGAGGAGTCTCAAGAGCCCGAGCGTACTTAAAATATGCGACAGCCTGCGCAACAGCCACATAATTATCCGCCTCAACAAATATAAGATCAGGATGCTCGCTCAACATTACTGCCGAATATACCGGCAGATTCAAAAGCTGCTTCCTTAACTGAATTAAGTTGAGAAGATCTACACCCTTTCCTTTAGGAACCCTAACAACAAAAATCTTGGGACACCCTCCCTCAAAATTTTCCTCCAAAATTATCCACCCAAAACCCTTATGAACGACTGAATCAAAATCCTTATCACAAAACCAACAATCCCCAACGCAACTATCATTAACGCAATAATTTTTAATAGTTGCATTATTTCCTTTCTACTCGGCATTGTAGCCATCCTAAACACAAGACGTGTCCGACTCACAAAATCCTCAAACTTTGAACCAATACTCTTACTAGACATAAACAATCACCTAGCAACATAACAAAACCATCATTAATTAAAAGTAATCACCATAAAAAATAATTTTTTTTACTCCACAAGCAACACGCTACAAAACTTAATTAAATCCCCATTAAAACAAACAAAAATAAAAAAATAACCTAGAAAAAGGAAACAAACAATAAACTCGCCTTAACAAGGTTTATAGAAAAAAATGGTAGGGCCGGGTGGACTTGAACCACCGACCTACGGGTGTCCCAACGTTTCAGCTATGAGCCCGTCGGGATAGCCAGTCTTCCCCACGGCCCTGTTTTTTATTTTTTCTAGCTTTGGACGTAAGGATTTTTGTTTTTTTCTCTATTTTTCATATTATTATATCTTTTGGTATTTATAAAGTTTGTATTTTTGTTTTGAGATATTTTCTGGTTTCTGGATTAGTGGCATCTATATGAATTTTTATATGTAGATTATTCATGTAGATTTAATTGCACATTGTGTAGTGATGATAGTAGTTTTTTCTATGTTCTGATCGGATCGCGATTTATAGATATAGTTTTGATTTTTTGATGTGTTTTGGTGTATTGATTTTTGGTTGTTCTTGCCTAAAACATGCCTCACGGTTTGCTAGATCTGATCTAATACGCAACTATTCGGAATGATGCCTACACATAACATTATAGGAAAGACATAAGCAGGTAGCTATGGGGGCGTTTAGTGCATGTTGGTGATGTTATTATCTTATATGTGATGTCTCTAGGTTATCCGTCATGGAGAGACCGCCAGAAAATCAAGCCTATGTGTATGAGCCGTCCCGAAAGGGACGGATGATTATTTGTTGCTTTATTTTCGTATAGTGTTTGGGTAGTACTATTTCTCAATTTGGGGCTACTTAGAGCGGGCCCGGCGGGATTTGAACCCGCGGCATTCGGCTCCGGAAGCCGACGTGCTTTCCTAGCTACACTACGGGCCCGACTATATTTTGGCTATGTCGAATACTTTTATTTCTTTGTTTTTTAGTTTTGCTATTTTTGCTTGGACTTTTCTTCCGACATAGTTTATGCTTGAGAATATGCTAAGTAATCTTTTGTTGAAGAACCATTGTGCTCCTTTTATAAGGAAGGTGTGTGCGCGGACAATATATTTGAGTTCTGCGTCTTTTATGAATTCTTCGAATGCTTTTTTTCCGTATAGATATATTCCGGGTCCTCGGTATGATTGTTCGAAGTGGTCTATTGTTTCGTCTGGATCGTTCCATAAGACTTGGAGTAATATTTCGTTTGTTCCTTCGATGTCTCCTTTTTTTATTTTTCTTATGTCTGTCATTGTTGCGTTTTTTGGTATGCCTCCATGTAGCGCCAAGATTTCAGAGTTAACTATTGCTGCTATGGGCATTTGTGAGAATACCTTGTTGAATTCTATATATAGTCTCATAGCGATGTTATGATATTTTGTTTGGAGTTCTGATAGGAATCCGTAATGCTCATTTGCGAGTGTTGTTTCATGGTTCCCTCTCAATAAGATTATGCGGTCTGGGTTTTTTATTTTTTGTCTTAGAAGACCTATAGCTACTTCGGTACTGTATTCTCCTCTGTCTACATAGTCTCCGAGGAATATGAATTTGCTTTTTGTTGATTCTATTAGCCTAAATATTTTTGTTGCTGAGTTTATATCGCCGTGTATGTCTCCTACAAATATGATGTCTCTTGCCTCTATATCGACGACTATTTTCTCATTATCGAATATCTTCATGGCGTCATTAAGAATGTCGAGTATTTCCTCGGGGGAGACTACTTTCTTCATTCTTAACTACACATTTTTTAAAACAAAAATATGATGCTCCTTAGAGCATCTTTACTGTTTCTATTGTACCTTTTTTGTCTCCTCGCTTTATATATGCTATCTCCGCAAAGCGACCGACTAGAACATCTCTTCGCGCTACGCTTGAGAGAACTCTCGTTATTAAATCTTTTGCCTTAGATAAACTCATTTTTTTGTCGTATGAGCTTTCCATAAGACCGTATGCTACTTCTGCTGAGATTCCAGCCGCTACATAGTCTTCCTCTATGATTGATCCTAGGGGATCGAGATCAAATAACCGTGGAGATTGATCAATATCTATTCCGCCTATTATCCCAAACGCAATGTTTGGGAATAGTTTGAACGAAAACAGAACCATACCAGTATATTTGGCTACTTCTTCTATTGACAAATCTCTATCTCTGTTTAGACGCTCAACTTGGAAAAACCATGATAACTCTCTAAACATATATTGCACATCTGGAACGTGGCCCGAGAAAGTAACAATAACCCTGTTACCGAATATTTTGATCAGTGTTGTTTTCTCTGACATTATCAGCGACCCATATAAGCTTCTTTTACTTGTTCCTATAATAACATAGTCTTCTCCCTTTAGACCAACACAAAGAGAAGTAATCAGTCCTGGCGTTATCTCTCTAGACACATCTATCACCTTTTATCTTAAACAAAAACAGCAGATAAAATATAGACCATTTGTCTCACTCTTCTTCGGGTCTCGAACCCGGTTTGACTATTACCCCCATTTCTTTTAGGAATGTTATTGCGTCCTCTTTTTTAACTCTGTGTCTAAATGGAATCTTAGATTTCTTGAGTCTTCTTCGCGCCACCCTATAACCATCTCTATAAAAAGACACACACACATCGAAGCCTATCGTGCCTAGCTCTGGTATGTATTTCACGCCTGGAATCTCTATGTGTTCTTTTATTCCAAACGAAAAATTACCATATTTATCTATCTGATCTTCATATATCGTGTAATCAACAACTTTTAGAAGTTTCTTTAGCCATTGATACGCCTCCTCGCCTCTAAGCGTTAATTTCCAACCATGCGCCCTCCCCTGTCGAACACCCCAAGCATGAACAGTCTTTCTGGCTCTAACCTGGGCAAATTTTTTCTTAAAAACTCCCTCTAAAATTTTTCTAGCACGTTCTAGCTTTGTTGCGTCGGGACCCGCCGAATAATTTATGACGACCTTCTCTAAGCGTGGAATAAGACTTGGTTTAGGGTATTTGTTTTTGTATTTACTTTTTATATTGTTTATTACATCACTTAAACTCGGAAGCAACTTTACCTTTTCTGTAGTTTTTTCTTCCTCGCTCATTCCTTGTCACCTATCTCCGGTAGAGATATCTCTGGTTTTTCTTTTCCAATAATTAATAAATACACCAAGCTAGTTGCTATGTATTCTCCTAATGGATTTTTCAGGGTTACAGTACTATATTTTCTCATAAGCTGTTTTGTAATTTTAATTACCTGACCATGCTCTCCTGCGTGGGTTCCCCCCATAATTAAGCCATACATGTCTTCTTTTAACTCGAAATGCCCAAGTATTTCTTGTGAAGGTATAGCGATTTTTACTGCGTCCCAAGTCTTATATTTATCCAAGATCTCTCTACGTTTTTCGTCACTATCTGTCTTGAATATTATGCTTCTTCCGTCCTCCAAACCGATCTGAATCCATCCGCTCTTTGCATATTGTTTACTTGTTATTCTAACTATCTTAAATTTCGCTTCTTCGGGCGTAATCTCATGAAAATATAGCTTTTTTCCTAACGGCAGGACCCTCCAATATTTGTCTACTTCTTTTAGATACAAAACATCCATCAATCCTATTGGGAATCGATAATCCGTTATTACTCTTCCATCTACATAAACCAGTCTTTGAGCTAATATTTTTCTAGCTTCTCGAAGAGTTTTCGCGTATCCTAACACATCTCTAAGAACTATTGCTAGGGGAACTGATCTATGTTTTGGGTGAGGCCCTGGAGCCGGTCTTATAGTATACTTGCCGTGAGGTCTTTTCCGATATACGGGATATATCCTAGGCGCCGCTAATCGCTTAAGATGCTTTGTACCACCGAGCTTCGTCATTCAGCACCACCTTCTTCCATAGATTTAGATATTTCTTCTTTTTTAATTGTCTTCTTTCTCTCTATAGCCTCCTTTCTCTTAGGATCTGATAGATCAAGGTCAACTATCGCTACATTCCAAACATATATAGGATAATAAACTATGGAGCCTCCTGCTCTTTTCATTGTTGCGCCTTCAACATGAATCTTAAATTTTTTTGGGATTACTTCTACTATTTTTCCTATTATTCCCTTAAATCTGCCTTTCCTGATTATTACAGTATCCCCTTTTCTTACGCTAATCCGTTTTATGCCATACTTCTCTCTTGCTTCCTTAGTTAGTGGAGCCACCATCATTTTGAGTCTCCTATGATGGGGAAGTCTATACATTGCCCTTCTGATTTTTCTAGGTTGCGAAGATATCTTTGGATTCAGCTTCATCCCATTAACCTGCGCAAACCGAGATGATTTATGAAAAATTGAGATAATAAAAATAACAAACTAATAAACTATAGCTCTTCTTCTATCTCCAGCCAAGATATAGGTATCAGCTGATATTCTCCCGTAGAAAGATACCTCAATATCGTCAATGGAACTTTTTTCTTCTTTACCGCAAGTTTTGCTATCTCAATCGGTCGTGTCTGGTCTATTGATCTCATTTCTTCCTTTGACAGAAGAACAGGCGCGCCATATGCTATCTGGACTGCCAACATTGCTACTATGGCCGCATATTCATACCTAGTTAGCCTAGGAGGTCCTATTTCAACTTTATCGCTAATTATTTGTTTCTTTAGCGCCACCATTGTACATCATCCCATCTTAAATCAGTTTGCTATATCCCGATTTCTCTTAAAAATTCCTCGTATTTATTAGGAAAGTTTTTCTTCACAAAATCTAATATGGACTTTATAACATCTTCAAACATGTCTAGGCTTTTTTTGTATATAGCGACGGCTCTTTTGAGTTCCAACATTGCCTGCTCCATTTTTCTGACTTTTACATGGACTTCTGCCAGTAGCGTAAGTAATTCTGCATAATACGGATCCTCGCGAAGATCTTTTAGATCATTCATTATGTTACTTAATACTTTCTCTACATGAGATACATCATAATTTATCATTATGGGGGCCCAAACAGCGACAATAAATGCAATATAATATCGCATCGCTTCACGATTTTGCGTCTTTTCGATATAGTTTCTAAACATTTTCCTTATAGACTCCAAAAACTCGCTGAGCTTGTCTGCCTCAATAAGACCCAAACGAGCCTTTTCTATTCTGATAATAATTCTCATAAACAGAGATTTTTGATCTTCGAGTTGTTCTATTTCCTCTTCGGCAGAATCTAAAATATCTCTAGCATTCTGTTTTTTTCCTAGCATAGCATAACTTCGGGATATCTGTATAAAGGCCGCTATTTTTTTGTTCAGATCAACGATATCATCGGCTATTTCGACTGCTTTATTTAGAAGCTCCTCTGCCTCCATAATCTTACCATGCTTGGATATCTCCCCTACACGTGCAAGTAGCACCATAACAAAATCATAGTTCGAAACTTCTTTCACCATATATCTTCACATCCATATTAGTGGACTCTAAAATCTTTATTTTTATACTATTAGCATCCACATTTATAATAGCCCATGTTGGGACGCCATATCCCCCGCCGCCGCCCCACACACCACAAACACTACCTGGATTTATTATAATGATATCCTTGTATTTCTCTATTAAAGGATGATGCGTATGACCAGTCAACAAAACATCCGCATTTTTCTTCTTGGCTAAACGATAAAGCTGCGGAAGATCGCCCCGAGGATAAATTCCATGACCATGATACACATAAAATCCTGTCCCTTCCACATCAAAAATTCTTTCAGGAGGAAACTTGGCGGCTTTTCCTTCATCCATATTCCCACGCACAACTATCATATCTGATCCAAGGTCTTTTATCTGTTCTAGCACATCAATCACCACTAGATCGCCCGTACATACGATTATTTGGGGAGAATTATTTCGCAAAAATTCAATAAATACATTGGGTAATCTTTCTGCTCGGTAAGGTATATGAGAGTCTCCCCATACCACGATGTTATGCATAGTGCTCTCCCTAATAGAAAATTAGAATAAAAAAATTGATTCGCTTATCAGAGTGTATCTTATTAATAAGTGACTATCTACCCAGTTCTGGGTTTCCAGCCC
>JAUQYS020000023.1:0-5271 GCA_030587585.2 Candidatus Njordarchaeota archaeon | reverse complement strand
ATATGTTAACCTTAAATCAATAATAGAAGACAAAGTAACATACTCTAAAAACGCTATTGCTCCAAGAATAATAATCGCAGGATCCGAAAGAACAAAAAACATCAAATAAACAAAAATAATCACACCAGTAAGAACATTAAGAAAACCAACCATACGCTTCAACGTAAAAACATGAAGACTCTTCGGGATCAATAATAATGAAGAAACAGCAAGATACGACGCGACCAACAACATATAGCTAAGTATTATTTGTTGTTGCGAAACAAGAAAAATTTTTGTCTGAAAAACAAAAATAGCAAACATCTGAAATACAAGTACCAACAAAAGCCTACCTGTCGAGGGAAAAGAAAACATAAGCCTATAAGACTTCTTCATCTCCTTTGTCTCATGAATACCAGCAGCAACCATTTTAATCAAAAATATTCCAATATTTTCCATAAAAAACACAAAACTATATGTAAAACAACATCATAACAATCGTATAGAACAATTTCTTTCTTAGGAAAAAATTAGGTGAATCTCTATGTGTTGATTATTTTTTCGAGGTCAATTTTCATTAGTGTGTATATGATTATGGCTATGATCCATAGGACTATGATGTCTCCCCATATTGAGTATCCGGTTGAGATGATTATTGCGCCTAGAAACTCTGCGGATAATATTATTGCGATTATCAGTAATAGTTTTCCTAGGAAGCAGAATATGAAGCTTCGCCAAAAACCAAAACGCATTAGGCCTAGGGGAATCATTACTATGTCGTCTGGAAGTGGGGTGAGGGCGTACACAAAAATGAGGAAATATACTTTTCCTTTGTTTTTGTCGGCGTACTCTCTGAGTTTTTCTAGGTTGGCTGTTATTTTTTGGTTTTTTGATAGGGATTTGTCTCCTATTATGCCTACGATGTATCCTGTGAGTTCTCCTATTGCTGCACCTATGGAGGCTACTAAGGTGAGAATGATTAGGTTTGTTTTTGCTTGGCATGCGGCTATTAGTATTAGTGGGTAGGGTATGTAGATGAAGATGCTTGCGTTTGCTAGGATGACTGATATAAAAACGATGGCATATATTATGTTGGGGTCTGTGGCTTGTAGGAGAGGAGCTACGTATGATATGAAGACGCTTCCTTTCGGTATTAGGGATAAATTTGTGAGAACTATAACGATTATTGTTATTGCGAGGATGGATAGTAGGAATATTTCTGGTTTTTCGATTCTATATTTCTTTTTGGTCATGCTTAACAGCCAAGGTGTTGGTATCCTAATGGTTCAAAAGATTGACTATTTTTAGGTTGATAATTCTATATATTATTTTTTGTATATGCATTTTTGTAATGTATATGGAAGATACACGGTATTGCGTATGGATGATATTATAGTTGTTGAGGATCTATCTTTTCGCTATGAGATGGCAAAAGAACCTACGCTCAAAGAAATAAATTTTAGGGCAAAACCAGGAGAATTTATATTGCTGATAGGTCCGTCTGGATGCGGAAAAACAACATTTATTAATACGATAAATGGCATAATACCCCATGTACTCTCAGGCATTCTTAAGGGAGACGTTATTGTGGACGGAAACCTTGTGAGGGAAACACCAATAAAAGACTTGGCTACTATTGTTGGTACTGTTTTCCAAGACCCAGAAACCCAGTTTTTTACTCTCTCAGTCCTATCGGAGCTTGCTTTTGGTCCAGAAAATTTGTGTTTGCCTCAGGAAGATATAGAGGAAAGAATAAGATATGCCGTCGAATCTACAGGAATTCAACATTTACTAAGTAAAAGTGTCTTCGATCTTAGTGGAGGCCAAAAGCAGAGGGTCGCGATTGCGTCTGCATTAACAATGTTACCAAGGATCCTTATACTGGATGAACCTACAGCGAATCTTGATCCGAGAGGAGCAAAAGAAGTGTTGAGAGTAATAGACGATCTCACAAAAAAGCTTAATATTTTAGTTATCCTCATAGAACATAGATTGGAGGAGGTCACGAAGTATGCTGATAGAGTAATCGTTATGAATAATGGAGAATTTATTGCTGAGGGTCCCCCAAAAAAAGTTTTTGGAGACCCAAATATTGTTGGGGCTCTATATGATATAGGTATAAGACCACCATGGCAAATAGAGATTCTCCATAAGGTCAAGGAAAAATATAGCGTTCAGATAGATGATGTTCCTCTCACGATAGACGAAGCGGCAGAAATTCTTGCTAAAATAATAAAGAATACTAAAACTATGGGCATTCAGAGAGACTATTGCGCCAAAATTGAGGAGAACTACAGAAATCTTAATAATAGGAACCCAGTAATAGAAATAAGGAATCTGTGGTATGTATATCCCGATGGTACAGTGGCCCTTAAGGGAATAAATTTGGATATTCATGAGGGAGAATTCGTTGGAATAATAGGTCAAAACGGCTCCGGCAAATCTACTCTATGTCTAACTCTTCTTGGTCTATACCGGCCTACTCACGGCTATGTAAAGGTTCTCGGGAAGAACATTGTTAATATAAGTGTAAACGACATGGCTAAAAGTGTTGGGATGATATTTCAGAATCCAGATCTAATGCTGTTTCAGTGGACAGTGTGGGGTGAGATTGCTTTTGGTCCTAAAAATCTTGGTCTATCTGCGGAAGTTATAGAGGAAAGGGTTGAAGAAGCGTTGGATATGATGAGGCTTAGAGGTTATGAAGATCATTCACCGAGGGCTCTGAGTCGTGGGCAGAGGCATAGAGTTGCTGTTGCGTCTATTCTGTCTATGCGGCCTAAGATACTTATTGCTGATGAGCCTACTACTGGTCAGGATTATGGTAGCTGTATAAAATATTTGGAGTTACTGAAGTATTTGAACGAGAACAAGAATATGACTATTATTGTTGTTTCTCATAGTATGGATATAATTTCTAGATATTGCAAGAGGGTCATCGTTATGAAGGATGGAAGGATATTGGCTGATGGTCCAACGAATAGGATATTTGAGAACAAAGATCTCTTAGAAAAAAACGATCTGGAACAACCCCGCATAACTCAGATAGCTTTTGCGCTAAGAGAAAAAGGGATTGAGTTTCCTATGGTTATGGAGGCCGAGCATTTTATGGATGCTATAGACGAAATTATCGGGTGATTGTTATGGGGTTTTTATCCGATTTTGTTAGGGCATTATTTATTGGGTTTGTTTTTACTCCAGTTTTCTTTGTTGTTTTTAATGCTATTGCTTTTGAGGCAGGTATATTTATACTGTTTAGAGGGGCCCCTCTTACTGTGCATAGTATAGCTATGTGGCTATTATTGGCTACGGAAGAGTCCAGAAGAACTATTAATATGGTTGCGGTTTCTATATCATGGATATCTGGCTGGCTACTGGTGTGGAGTAGGAGCAAGAAGTTGAGAAGTGTACTAATAGCGATGCCAATATCATTTCTCTTATATATTGTATACCTCGTGTCGTTCTGGAATATAGGTTTGATGCTTGTATTCCCCGAAAGCTTTGTCCAGATCCTCTCAGCGATTGGAGCATGCATATTGTTTGAAATAATTAGGAAGAAGCGTCCAAGAAAAACAATTTTCGAGAGGCTAGAATCAATAGGCATAGTCTTTCCCGAGTATTGGAAAATGAAAATAGACCTACCAATAAAATGTCCTAGATGCGGAGAGCGCCTCTATAGCAGTGCGCGCTATTGTTGGAATTGTAAGTTCGATCTGGAAAAATATTATGCTGAGATGGTGAATACAAAATGAGCATAACGATTGATCTTAGCTGGTTACTCGAAATAATACCACAACTACCTGCCGATATTAGGGCTACTCTTGGCGCAATCTTGATATTTGTCGTTATTATATTATTGATACCAGGAATAATAGCATATCTAGTATTTGTGATTGTTGGGGTATCTGGCTTTCGAAGACTATTCAGCTATGAGAATAGAGAATCAAAAGTACATAGAATGCATCCGTTCCCAAAAATAATGTATGTGTTCTTTATCAGTCTTATAGTAGCATATGTAGAGCGCCCAGAAAGCTTACTTATCATTTTCCTAGGAACCTTAATACCATGGTTTTTTGCGAATCCTAGCAGAGACAAGGTGAGATTATTGACGATAATATTATTATTGCAATTTATTATGACTGCATGGTCTCAGAGTTTTCTTAATCCCTTCTTTACTACCTCTGCATACATGCGCATATACATTATGCCAAGATCTCTACACTGGATGACAAGATCAATATCCCTGGCGGGAGCATATTATGGTATGGTTCAAAGCTTAAGAGTTATGGCCGCAATATCGGCAGCACTACTATTGGTAACAACCACACATCCAAGCGACATAGTTTATGGTCTCAGATATCTCAAACTGCCATACGAGCTAATATTTATGGTGTCCATAACAATTAAGGCGATACCCTCCCTCCTGGAAAAAATGTTTCTAGTAATAGCCGCAGAAAGAGCAAGAGCACTTACGTTCGTACCAAAAATAACAGCAAATCCCCTAAGTATTATAAAGGCCCTTGGACGGGCGATAGGAGCAATAGTAATAGCATTTGTACCGGCCATAATCGAGGCCATAAGAGAAGCTAAAAGAATGGCAATAGCAGCAACAATAAAGGCCTTCAGAGCATATCCTAAAAGATCATATTATAGAGTAATAAAAATGTCAACATTAGACATAGTGATAGTATTCTTGATGATAATTATATTCGGTTTTGTGTGGCTCAACCAAGTATTCCAGATATTCCCTCTCTAATATTTTTTTTATCATTAAGACGGTCTAGAAACTTTTCTAAGCTTTCTCGATAGTCTGCTCCAAAATCCATATGTAGGGGATCTACTTATTCTTTTGTGCCATCTAGCAAGCGAAATACTTACTGGGTATAGGGCTTTATATCTGCTTCTAGATACCATCGCGTTATATACAGTATTTGATACGTTTATTATTTCGTTTAGTACATCTCCAACCTCAATAAGAACATCTCGGGATTTTCCATGTTCCTCGATGTAGGAATCTATTATCAAAACAAGAGACTCTATAGTTTTTGTATCCTTAGCATGCATAGACGGGTGCATTCTCCTTATTTTGCCCAGAAGCATTCTTATTTTTTCTCCGTCGATACCCAATAAGCACACCTAAATATTTTTCGATATTTTTTCAAAGGCATTGAGCTCCTCTATTTTTAGTTCAAATTCCGCTAGTGAATCTATGATGCTTCGTAAAAATATTTCCTCTATAGCGAGGTCCGGATTTATTTTTCTCGATACGTCGTCTACAAATTTTCTAAATTC
>JAUQYS020000005.1:0-3041 GCA_030587585.2 Candidatus Njordarchaeota archaeon | reverse complement strand
ATTTGCAGCCACTGTGGTTATTGTGTACAGTATTGCCCCCATGGGGTAATTTCAATAATAAAGGAGGGTTGATGCTAAGAGATGACCCACTTTCCAATATACTCTATATTGACCTCTCTTCTCGTAATTTTTGGATAAAGCACCGCCCTAAATTGTTTGAAAGATATATTGGTGCTGGTGATACATGGCAAGAGATAGGACAAGCATTTACAAATGAATCAGGAATAGCAATAGTATCATGGGAGGTCGGCATATCTATCGGTAGATATTATATAAAAGCGGTCTTTGATGGGGAGGAATATTATTATGGATCAGAAGTAACTAGAAGTGTCGAAATAGTGGAAAGCGAAGCTCAGATAGCTGTCTTGGCCGAGAATAAGACCGTTGTGTGCGTATATTCCGATTCAGCTAACATAACACTAAAGCTTTATAATTGGAGAACTAATGAGCCGATTAGTAGTGAGAAAATTGATATTATCATTATTACTGAAAATAGTGAGATATTGCTAGGTTCTGGTATTACTAAGAGTGATGGCACGGTAGTAGTAGTTATTTCATCAATCGGTCTTCAGCCAGGAACATATTTAGTCGTCGCTAAGTGGGGAGGCAACAGCAAATATGCTTCAACTCAGACAAGATTCACATTGCTAGTTACTAAGGAAAGCATAGGTAATATTGATATTACCCTAAGCCCAGAGACTGTTCAATATTCCGATACAATGAGCATTGTTCTATATGTAACAGATGATGATGGTAATCCTGTAGAGAGCGCGTCTGTTACGATCGAGATTTATGAGGGCGAAAAACCAATAGATAGCATTAATGTCGATGTGAAGAATGGTACAGCTGAAGCATCTTGGTCTGTTCTTGGTGTCAGTTATGCTCCTCAGACATTGAGTATGAATGTTGTTGTTTCTGAGAATGATTATTATTATGGCTCCTCAAAGAAGATAACGTTCGATGTTGAGCAGGAGAAAATATCGGTTGTTGTTAATGTCGAGGGAGACATTATTGTTGGAGAGGAAGTTAAGATCGTGGTTGCTGTTGTTGATGACGATAATGTACCTGTGGATTATATTGATGTAAAAGTGTATATAGATGATGTATTATTTGATGAGGACACAGCAATAAATGGAAGACTTGAAGTTTCTTGGACTCCGTCCCATAAGGGCATGATAAAGATAAAGGTTGTTGTTGGAGAGGAAAATCCGTGCTATGAGAAGGTCGAGAAGGAGATAAAGATAGATGCTTCTGACAAAGCTGTGGCGGGACTATTGCAGAATCTTGTTCTTGGTGCGGTATCGGGAATATTCTTGATAGGGCTCGTCGCATTTTTGAGGAAAAAGAAGAAAGGAACAACTGAGGAGATTGAGGCAATAGAAGAAGCAACCACGGAGGAAGCCGTAGAAGAAACAGAATCCGACGTCGGCGAGTTCCTAGAAGAATTATAGAATCTTTTTTCTTTTTTTAAAGTTCTATATAATCAATATTAAGAACTTCTCTTTTTTTAGTTTTTTATGTTATTACTGGTGCTGATGATTTGCCGAAAAAGAAACAACCACAAAAAAAGCTTCCGTCGGCATCCGTAAGAGTGATGGGAGATAAAATACTTGTGGAAAAATTAGTGTCTATAATTATAAGGGCATTTGAAGAAAATGCTCTAGATTTTACAGCCCCACGTTCATATCCAATGTATAAAGATAAGAAAAAGAGAAAAGAAATAGATGAAACCCGCAGTAGGATATATATAAATGTTTATGGTTCTTATCTTTCTGTTGATGAACAAATGTAGGTGTGATATCTATGCGTCTTTGCTTAGATCTTCTAGAAAAAGATATCTCTCAGGAGGCCAAGATTGTAGATGATCTAATCGTGAGCATATGGGATCAGATAGAGATAATTATGCCAAAAATAAGCGAATACGAAAACATAATACTTACAGGATGTGGAGATAGTTTCTTCGCAACGATATATGGACAGTATCTTCTAGAGAACATATCAAAAATTAGAGCATACGCAGAAAACGCCTATGAATGCTACAAATACTCAAATATACATGATGGTGACCTAATGATAGCAATATCAGCGTCGGGTCAGACAGGAGCCACAGTCGCCGCCGCAAAAAAAGCAAGAAAAAATGGGGCAAAAATTATTGGGATTACGTGCAATAAATCTGGCCTACTACTCAAATACTCTGACGAAAGGATAATTCTGGATATTCATGAATGTGTTCCAATACCAACGACATCAAGTATGGGGGCTTTGATGACCCTAGCGTCACTCTCAATATGGTTTGGTCTAGTAAAGAATAGACTATCTATGAGCGAATACGAAGAACTGAGAAAAGGAATAATGATGATTAGCAAACAGATGCAAAGAATATATAATATGAGTAGCAAAATAAAGAAAATATCAAACATGATCCACGAACAAAATTCCGACAGGATATATTTAGTGGGTGGAGGACCAAATTATGTTACTGCTCTTTTCGGAATGGCAAAACTAAGAGAACTAAAAGTGTTTCATTCCTATGCATTCGAGCTTGAGGAATTTATCCACTATGGTAACATACCACTAGAAAAAAATGATGTATGCGTATTAATTGCTACTGGGCATTCCAAGAAAAGACTACTAAGCGCCGTGAATCTGCTCGAAAGCATAGGCTCAAGTATAATATGTATAAGTGATGACAAAATATGCGAAGAGGCAATAATACTACCAAGAATCAATGAGCTTTTATTCCCTCCAATAGGTCTACTTACAATACACATATTAGCATTATATTGTGCAAAGATGAAATGGGGAAACAGCATCAAAATAGACCACTGGGAAAAAGCATCTGAGATCATAAAGATCAGTGATATATAATTTTTTTATATTACTTAGGATTGGTGATTTTGGTGAGTGGGGAAAAAATATTAGATCTTTTGAAGGACATTGAGTCTAAAATGGATCATGCACTAAAAATGGCGAAAAATATTGAGGATATTAAGGAAGAAATAGTAAATGAGGTTGTGGAGACGATTAATAGGATTGTGAAA
>JAUQYS020000426.1:0-2651 GCA_030587585.2 Candidatus Njordarchaeota archaeon | reverse complement strand
CAAGAAAAGAGAGCGGCATAATAATGAGCTTTAATTCTACGCTATATGCTCAGAACATAACTGCTGATAATATTATCACCAAGCCAGTGGCAGTATTCTGGCTCTATAGATATGTTGCACCAGCAGAGATATACACAGTAAAATATGTAAACGCTATTGTTAGAGACTCAACAGTAACTGATCTATATGCATTATTCTATCTTACGGATAATTATTATGGAGTTGTATTCGATAATGGCACAGTAACTGGAGACTACGACCTTAAGACCAACTACACAAATTCGAATATCTCCTCCGCTTCCCCTATAGTGCTATTCGAGATAAACGATTATGCAAAAGCAAAGATTCTATCCTACAAAAATGAATACACTATAAGGTCACTATGGATTAGCTGTCTTACCGATACTGACCCACCAGAAATAACAGCTCTTAACGATTCGATTGTTGAATATGAGTATGGCGATGATGTCAAAGCATGCTACATTTTGGATGACGTATCACCAACGAACTATACTGTAAGTATTAATGGCTCCGAAATAATGCATGATCAATATACTCCCAACTATTTGTTAGAGGTACATCTTAGTGCTTACATATCGGCTCCCGGCACATATATTATCGAAGTACAGGCACATGACAGCGATCTAAATTCGAACAGTATATCAACAACAGTAAAGGTATATCCCTCAGAAAATCCCGAAATAAATCTGCTAAACGATACATACATCGAATATGAATATGGCGCGCATCTTAGCGTATGCTTCGAAATAATAGAACAATTTCCATCACGATATACAGTCGAGCTAAATGGAACTCTAATAATGAATGATAGCTATACCTCTGGACAAACAATAAAGATTAATCTCTGGGAAATAATACAAGCATATGGGCACTATATTCTACATATAGAGGCCTACGATAAAGCGGGAAATGTGGATACATCAGACGTAGAAATAGAGGTATTCCCAGCGGAATCGCCAGAAATAACACAAAAGCCAGAAGATACATACAACATAACCCAAGGAGAGAGCATAGTGTTAAGCTGGACCGCGACAGACAGATCGCCAGACGTATATACAATATACATCAATGGCGAAGTAAACAGAACAGGAAAATGGACAAGCGGACAGAAAATAAACCTAACGTTCTCTACAAACACGCCAGGACAATACAACATAACGATAGTATTCACAGACAAGCTAGGCCAAAAAGCATCGCATACCGTAATAATTAATGTCATAGAAACAACAACCACAACTACTACGCCAACAACCACTGGTGGGACGACGACTACATCGGCAACAATAACGCCTACAGCGTTGCCTATAACGTATATATCCGCCGGAATATTGGTAGTCGCATTGCTTGCTATGCTCTTATTCTTCATGAAAAAGAAAAAACAGGAGTCACAATAATAATTATTTTGTATTTAAGTTTTTATATAAAAGGCGAAGTCTAATTCTGTTGCTTATATCTTCGCTAGATAATATCTTCGTGCAGGGCCTCTTCCTTTTTCTTTGATGAGCCCCAGCCCTATCAGTTTCTTCAGGTGCTTTATCGCGGTAGGTTTTGATATCGATAATTTCCTTGCTATTTCTCCGCTTGTTGATTCGCCTTGTTCTTTTAGTATTTTGATTATCTCATTGTCAAGTTTATCGAGGATTTGTTGTTTTATAGTTTTTTGAAAGATGACTTCTGTGATGTATGGTCTCAGGTTGAATTTTAGTTTTACTAATGGATGTTTTTCGCATTCTTCTTGCATCATTCTTATTCCATATCCGTATTTCTCTATGTAGCCCATGTCGTACATATATTGTGCTATCAATGGGTTTCTTGGTTTGTGTATAGGATTTTCTGGTGTTACTCCTGGTGGAAAGCTTCCTGGGTTTTGTATTATTATTTTTGTTGGGAAGATAAATATTTTTACTTCGGAAGGATCAAAATAGTTTCTGTGTGTTATTGCGTTAGCTATCGCTTCTCTGAGCGCTCTTATCGGGTATTCCATTATTTCTATGCGTTTCCAACCAATGAGCTCTCCACCTATCTTTTTTAGGTTCTTATAGAGGTACTCCTCGATGTCATCTATTATTTTCCAGACCGGCCCCTCAAAAAATTTTGAGTCTACATATCTGTTCATTGATTCATCCGTAAACCAAATCAAGTGGACTTTCGCTTGTGGGATCCATCTCTGCGGTAATTTACAGAAGAATAATATTCCAGCGTTTGTTGGTACTTTCGTACTATCTTTTTTGACTGTTATTTTTAGTAGTTTTAGGTTCTCTTCTAGTGTTCCTCTAGTTTTTATTCCTCTAATTTCTTCTCTTTTCTTCAGAAACTCCTTCACTAAATCAATATCTATTTCCTCTAGTGGGGCTTCTGATGGAAGCTCATCAAACCTAAGTATCAATGATTCTGTAGCCTTCTCTACTATTTCCTCGAGACTCAGTGGTCTGTTACTGGCGCCTATCCTGACATAAACCAGATTTCTGTATGTGTGTATCTTATCTGATTTATTTACTTTTATTATGAGAACTGATTTTTTTCCTAGATTCATTTTTTTAGTTTTTATTTCCAAAATCTTTAATCTTGCCTTTTCATCTGGCGCTGGAACTAAAATTTGTCTGTCAAATCTTCCTGGTCTTAATAAAGCA
>JAUQYS020000382.1:0-4850 GCA_030587585.2 Candidatus Njordarchaeota archaeon | reverse complement strand
AAGGCAAGTGTGCATCGGTACATGGGCATACGTATAAGGTGGAAGTTGTTGTAGCAAGTGATAAGTTGGATGATTGTGGTATGGTTATAGATGCATGCTGGATAAAAGAGAAACTCAAACCAATTATTTCTCAGTTGGATCATAATACTTTGAATAAAGTATCGGAGATTGACAATCCAACTGCGGAGAATATTGCGAAATATATTTACGGTAAGATAGAAGAAGAGCTAAGAGACGCCAATGGTGCTGATGATGTTAATATCCGATTAGACAAAGTAGTCGTTTGGGAGACTGACGATGTGGGCGTAGAATACTCAGAAGATAGAGTATAGTACAAAGAGATTCCAGGGAGCGAAAATGTTGATGTTGAAATAAAGAAGGGAGATTGAAATGGAGATAAGATTTTGTTGTGAGAAGATGCTCAAGTTGTTTAGGGATGAAATCTGTTGGAATCTTACTTTTGTGGTTTATGGCGGTAGGAAACTTCCTGCTTTAGTTCTCCGAGGATGCGAGCTTAAGTGCTGTCCCTTTTGCGGAGCGAAGATTGAAATAAGTGGAAGATTTTCAGAAGCAATCTGAATAATAATAGGAATATGTTGAAAATGGCATATAGCGAAGAATATATTAAAATGTGTAATTGCAGAGACTTGCAATACAGGTGGGTGCCTAAACAATGTGACTACTTTACTCCCATTAAAGAAATGGAGTTAGACGCATTTACCCTTGTTGATTATGGCTATACCGATTACAGAGGAGGGTATCGTACAGGTCCTATTATTATACCTGGAAGAGTATACTGTATCAAAGATGCCTCAGAGCCTTTTGTACGGAAACACAAAAAGGAATTGGTATGGCTTCCCTCGCTTGAACAGCTGGTTGATATGTTACCAAATAATTACAAATGGAATTGTTCTTACGACGGTAAGCTCTATTGTGTTAAGGCCGGAGATGCCAGTATATGTAGTAAGGACGTTAGAATAGCTTTTCTTCAGGTAGCGATGGCGCGAGTGTTTGGTCTTTGTTGGATGAATGATGAATGGATAGTTATATCGGAAAGGAGATTGTGAAATGGGTTGTCTTACGGAGATAGCGGAGAAACTTGAAACCTTAGTGACGATGCATCATAGGGAGATACAGTTTATCAGGGAGAATGAGATGATCGAGAGACGCCTGGGAAATGAGAGTGAAGATGAAGCCGAGCCATTTATTAGAGCAGTTAGAGAACTTCAGCAGAAGATTGATAAGTATTGTGAAAAACTTAATGCTTTATATGAGGAATATAAGTTTTAGAAAGAGATGTGGTAGGGGGATATAAGGTGGACAGGACTGTTATTACGAATACTTTTTACCACGGAGATTGTCTTTTTGTTTTGAAACATGATTTGCCTAAGGAGTCGGTTGACCTTATATATCTTGATCCGCCATTCTTTACAGGTAAGGTTCAAAAAGGCAAATGGGAACCAGGGGCTATGGAGATATCATACGATGATTCAAAAAAATTCTGGGAAGAAAAGGGCGTTTCTGAATATGCTCCTAACTGGATTAAACATATTGCTGTAAAACGCCCGGATTTTGCTTCTTATCTATATTATATGATGGGGCGATTGAGAGCATGTTATAATGTTCTGAAGAAAACAGGTAGTATATATTTACATTTGGACTACAGAGCATCGCATTACCTGAAGATGGTTATGGATGAAATATTTGGTCATGAAAATCTAAGAAATGAAATAATATGGTCATATAGAACTGGTGGGGTGAGTAAGAGATGGTTTGGTAGAAAACATGACAGCATATACTTCTATACAAAAAGTAAAGATTGGACTTTTAATCCAGTGGAAGTAAAAGAATACTATGATGAAATATATGGACCAGGTTTTAAGCCTTCCTGGGGAGACAGGAGGAATGGAAAGGATAATAGAGGATACTTTAGATGGACTTATCTGAGAGATGTGTGGAATATACCAGCAGTTTTTAATATGTCTAAGGAGTACAGTGGTTATCCTACACAGAAGCCTGAGGCTTTGTTGAAGTGTATAATTAAAGCGTCGAGTAATGAGGGAGATTTAGTTCTTGATCCATTCTGTGGTAGTGGAACTACTATGATAGTTGCGCATAAACTTAACAGAAGGTGGATCGGCATTGATATTGACCCAACTGCAACAGCTTTTGAAGTAATTAAAGAGCGTTGCGGTAAGTTACTTGTAGAACCGAGATATGTATCAAGAGATCTAGATGAGATAAAAAGTATGGATGATAGAGAATTTAAGAACTGGGTAAATGAATTCTACAATGCAGAAAAACCAAGCTCCGATATGGGTGTTGATGGTATAACTAAGGAAGGAATACCTATTCGGTCAGAAGTGGACAAAGTGCGTTACGATACAGTTGATCAGTTTTTAGCTGATGCAAGACTTCATCCGATGATTTCCTGTTCCGTTAGAAGAGGTATTTTAGTATCCCAGGATGGATTTGATTCAAGCGCTGAAGGAAAAGCGCTTGAAATAAGAGAAAGAGAAGGGTTTGATATTATTTTTAGAACTCCCGAATGTATGCTTGAGATTTGAAGTAAGGAGAGATTCGAATGGTTAAACGAGAAACGAGAGAGCAACTTCAGCGGCTTGATTTGCGTGGAGCTTTAAGAGAGGAAATATTACCCCTTTGCAGATTGAAATATGGTGAGATATGGGAGGATTCAGTAAAAGGACATAAAGTCGGTGTTCTTGATGCCGTAAAGATTGAGGATGTTAGAAAAATAATGGGAAATGAGAAAGCCAAACTTATCATAAATGACCCGCCCTATAATGTTGCGGTAGGAAATGCCAACACAAGTAACTTATTTAAAATAAAGTTGAATGAATATTTAGATTTCTCGGAAAAGTGGATTAAAAACGCGATAGAAACAATGGATGTAGATGCTCATATATATATCTGGATAGGTGCAGATTATAAAGATAATTTTCAACCACTACCCGATTTTATGATTTTGATGAGAAAATTCAGAGAATTGAAGCCTAGGAATTTCATAACCTTAAGAAATCAAAGAGGTTATGGAACTCAGAGAAACTGGATGTGGGTAAGACAAGAGCTACTACATTATATCAAGGGCAACCCAAAATTTACAGTTTTATATACCGATATACCGAAAATTTTAAGGGGATACTATAAAGTTGTGCAAGGTGTACTTACTGAAAACTTGGAACGCAGTAAATCAAACACAATAAGGCCGGGGAATGTCTGGATAGATATTCAACAAGTTTTCTATCGTCTGGAAGAAAATGTCCCTGGGTGTTATGCTCAGAAACCACTTAAGGCAATAGAAAGAATAATCTTGAGTAGTAGTAATGAGAAAGAGTTGGTCGTAGATTTCTTTGCGCATTCAGGAACGACGCTTATTGCGGGAGAGAAGCATAATAGGATAGTATATACTTTTGATATAGACCCAATTTTTGCAGAAATAACTATAAGAAGATTAGAACATTTTAGAAAAACGGGAAGGTTAGGATGGCAATGGAGGAACCCTTTTATCAGACAGAATTAGGTAAGTTATATCAAGGGCATGTCTTAGATGTTTTGAGAAGGCTGCTCGATAATAGTATAGATTGTGTTTTTACAAGTCCTCCATATTTCTCCCTCCGTGAATATTCTACCCCAGATATAATATGGAATGGTGACAAGAATTGTAAACATGAATGAACAGATGGTTTTACTAAGTGGAATAGGAGAATGTGATGGATTAGTATTGAATATTAACGGAAGAGTTCCAGATGAAGGTGCTTTAATTGAGGGCGCTTGGGCTTGGTGCAATAAAAAATATGTAGTTATATATAAGTCAGATAACAGAGGACTTATTAATGGATTAGATAACCCGCTTATAGAAGGTTTGTCTCTTTTAGAGTATGTTGAAAAGATTGAGGATATTCCTTCAGCGTTTCATAAATTAGCAAGTGCCAATGGTAGTCATTTTGAAAAAGTTATCAGTAGGGGTAGAAAAATATTTGATTTGATATTGAATAAGAGCCCCAAAAAAATTGTGATAAAGAAACTACTTGAAGAGATAGAGGAATGAGTTGGAACAAAAGTCCGAAGATTCATGTTGACGATAAACCATATTACATCTTGGATGCGGATATACTTGGTCGATATGAACCGGCAGGATATTTTTACTTGGTATTCAGGGGAACGGGAGAGATAAGAAAGATGAAAGTATATAATATACGAAAAGTAGAAATTGGCGACTACGATTTGTTTCTGTGTCATAAAAAGCAGGTAGTCCCACATAACTGTAAGGAGCATTGTAGTTTGAAAATTGATAAAAACTATAAATATGAATTTGATATACAGGAAGTATAGAGATGAAGTGTCCTAACTGCCCAGAAGGTTATGAACTTTATGTAATTGAAAGCGAGAGTGTGCTTCGGTGCCGAAAGTGTGGTTATGAAAAGAAGATTCATATCTGTGAAAATTGCAATCGTGTGTATGAGGATAGAGATGATGTCGTGATGGTGGATAAAGAGAGAAATAAGTGCGTTTGTAGGAACTGTTTGGGGCGGGAGGATAAATTATGACTGCGGGGCGACTTAGTATATTACTCGCATTGTGCAGAAGATATGCTCGAGGAGAAATAAGAGCAAGGATGAAAACACAGATAAGATGTGTGAGTGGATGAAGAAAGTTATATGGGGAGATGATTAAAAGTGAGAGATGAAGAGAAAGAAATATATGGGGCTGATCCATTATTATTTGGGGCAAAAAGGATGATAAGGTTGTTGGGATTACTTATACCAGAAGAGATGGATAGGATGAATGAACTTAGGAAGAATATGTGGGAGGTAGAAAAGGAGTATAAA
>JAUQYS020000298.1:0-5215 GCA_030587585.2 Candidatus Njordarchaeota archaeon | reverse complement strand
AAATAATATTGATGGGGTTTCTTTAGCTCTTTATTCGTTGGATATTGATGATATCGGCATTAGGATATATAAATATTTGAGTGAAGTTCGTGCAGCTACACCTGAGGAAATATCAGAAAAGGTCGGAGTACCATTAGAGGAAACAATAGCTAGGTTGGATTATATGTATAGTCTTGGAATTATCGATAAGCTAGGAAAGGCATTTATCTGCGAGACAGAGTTATCGAACGCAATAAAAAATAATACTGCTAAGAGGATCCTGGGGATTTTGAAGTATATAGCTAATTTTTTGGAGGAGAAAAATGAGTGACGAAAAATTCGAAGTGCTTGTAGAGTGGATAATTAGAAAGCTAAAAAGTTTGGATATAGAAACGGCGAAAAAGGAGGATATTATTCGATGGGTTCTTTATTCCTTGGGAGTCAAGGACATAGGAATAGAGATATTTTTGTATCTTCGTGATGTTAAGAGAGCGACAACAACGGAGATAGCTCAAAAATTTAATATGAGTCCAACAACAGCAAGAAAGTATCTTGAGCAGCTTCACTCTTTGGGATTAGTAGACTATATTGGGCGGGAGTATCACCTAACAAGAGATGATATTTCGGGATGTATAAGGGAAATATTGATTCCTCGTGTGAAAAAAGTTTTGAACGACATAGCAAGAATAGCTGAGCATGTCGACCTTAGTGAGAAACAGTATATTGGTGGGAAACATATTAAATCGTCAGAAGATGAAATTAGGAAAGCAATAGCAGAAGCGAAAAAAGAGACAATGGAGTCAATAAATAAATTGGTCAGGGATGGAGTACCAATAACACCAGATATTCTTTCTGGGATTATTAGCAAGACGTTTGACGCCATAGCGAAATCTCTAAGCAAGATGGGAGAAAAATTGGGTAAGATGGACCTCAGGATCGATCTTCCAAGAGGATATGTATACTTTTATGATACAAAAAGAGGCGGAGAGAAACATAAAGAAGCGGTTAAAAAAACGAGAGGCTATATAGGAGGCAAAAGTATTGTGGAGACTAGAGATAAAATGATATACAGAATATATTCTGAGCATGTCTTATCCGCAGATGACTTTGAATATGCCAAGAAAAATAATAAAAGAATGCTGATAAGGGTATATGGTACTCTGCGTATAGAAGATGACGTAACATCAGAGCATGCAGAAGTAGTAGACCTGTTGGTCGTATATGGAAAATTGATAGCACCACGTGACTTTGTAAAGGGGCTTAGAGACAAGATTATTGTATATGGAGAGATAGAATATACATGATAATATGACCAAATAAAAGTATTGATTAGTAAAATGGGGTGGAGTAATGATGAATAATGCAGATAATGACGTGATAGTGGCCGAAAATCTGATAAAAAAATATGAAACAAAGGTCCATAAGGGTTTTTTTAAGAAGGAAAAAAAGACTGTTGTTGCGCTACGTGGTGTGTCTCTGAGTGTAAGAGAAGGAGAAATATTTGGCTTACTTGGGCCTAATGGCGCTGGCAAAACTACTTTGATAAAAATACTCACAACATTACTTCTGCCCGATTCTGGGAGAGCATTAGTATATGGATTCGATGTAGTCAAGCACGCTGATAAGGTTAAAAGAAAAATAGGAGTTATGCTTATGGGTGAAAGAGCTTTATATTGGAAGCTTACTGGGAGAGAAAACCTAGAATTTTTTGGAAGTCTATATAAGGTTCCTAAAAATATTTTGAGGGGGAGAATAGAAAAAATTGTTGATTTCTTGCAAATCGGCGATTTTATTGATAGACTTGTTGAGACCTACAGTAGCGGTCAAAAAGTTATTTTAGCTTTCGCTAAGGCCCTAATAAATGATGCGCCATTATTATTTCTAGACGAACCAACAGTAGCTCTTGATCCTAGAAGATCACTAGACATAAGGAGAAAAATAAAAAAGCTGAAGGAGAATGGTAAGACGATATTTCTCACAACACACATCATGCAGGAAGCTGAGGAATTATGCGATAGGGTCGCGATTATAGATGAGGGAAAGATAGCTGCTATAGGAACACCAGAAGAACTCAAATCTAGATTAAAGGGGATGAGTTCAATAGAAATAGATTTCTCTGGAAATAGGATTGAAGAAATAGTCAACGAGATTGAGTCTATAGACGGAGTTAAAAAGGTAGCGTGGGATGTGGCCAGCAAGGATAGTGGACACATAATACGTCTTCGCGCAATCTGTGATTCTCCAAAGGAAGTACTACCAATAGCCCTAGAAATACTTTTAGAAAAAAGCGCAAAGATATACTACATAAAACCTGAAGAACCCACCCTAGAGGACGTATTTCTGCATTTTACGGGAAAGCTATTAAAATGAGGTGTTATACATCATGGGTGGTCAGCCTATATTAGGAATCCTAAGAGCAAGATTCAAGATATATACACGTTATCCTGGATGGATGATAATGAATATAATAGTCCCAATAGTTATTACTATGATGCCCGTTTTTTTGGCGTTTAGCGTGGCTGGATCAATGACAAATGCTGGGAACATATTCTATAAGTATACTGGAACAAGAGACATGGTCTTCTATATTATTGTGGGAGCTACTGTTTGGTCATTGTCGAACGGTATCTTGTGGGACTTCGGGATGTGGCTATATGAAGAGATGGAGGCTGGAACATTAGAGCAGGTACTTTTAACACCAGTATCCGTTTTCGAACTGCTGTTAGGCTCAGTGCTATATACCCTACTAATTTCTTTCATCAACTCTATGCTGGGCTTAGTGATAACAGGAGCACTATTTGGATATCTAAATCTCATCTTCTCAATAGAATTTGTTATGGCGCTGGGAATAATTTTACTTGGATTTATTCCACTATTCGGAATGTCCATTTTTTTCGGCGCGATAGTACTGAAAATAAAGGAGCCTTGGTCGTTTATTAATGTTCTTACCGCTTTCCTCGTTTTTATATCTGGCGTATTTTATCCAATAACGATACTGCCCCCCTTAGCCAGATTTATCGCCTTGTTATTCCCAACAACATTACAGATTGCTGATGCTAGAGCAATAATGCTACACATAGAATATGTGTTTAGTCCAACTGTAGATATCCTAATACTTCTATCATACGCATTAATTTGGCCAATAATAGGCGCGATGATGTTTAGTAGGGCTAAAAAAGAGCTGAAAGAGAAAGGTTCTATAGGTGCTCCATGATGGGCATAAAAGAAGACCTCAGAGACATAGTCACAATAATGAAGTTTAATCTTAAAATCGAGTCACGATATCCAATTAGCTATGTTGCGGGTATGCTAAATTTGTTTTTCTGGTTGTTGTCATTTGCGATATTTGTATTGATGCTATTGGGTGCTAAAACAGAGAAAAGTATGGTCATTGGGAATCTTATAGCGTATGGATTCGCTACGTACATATTATTTAATGCCGTGATTTCAGAGGTAGGATTTGGCATTGTTCGTCTCCAACGTCGAGGAACGCTTGAACAGATATTTCTAGCTCCAGTATCTTACTGGGTTCTTCCATTAGGTTTAGCAGGTTTTACGCTTATAATCCATATAGCATTCATGTTGATGGCTATTATAATGTTCGTGTTTTTAATGGGAGTTCCCATAGTAATTGTTGATCCACTGATGGGCTTCTTGGGGATAGTAGGTTTATTTATAATGATATATGGATTTGCTCTTCTCTTCGCGGGTTTAACTATTAAAACGAAAAGATCAAGCTGGGCTGTTGTTAATGTGTTCCAGTTTATTTATATGCTATTTTGTGGTGCATTTTATCCGTTTAATTCTTTGCCAGAAAATATACGGATAGTATCTATGCTTCTTCCTTTTTCGTATGGAGTAGACGTATTTAGAACTTCGATAGTAGGCGTAGAGCCCGAACTATTTCCTAATGTGGTTTCACTATTTGGCATAATTATCAGTGGCCAAATTGCCGAAATGATCTTCGTTTTTTGTCTTGGGTCTATTTTCTTGATGTATGGATACATTTTCTTCAAGAAAACAATAGACGAGGGCAAAAGAAAGGGCTATCTTGGAACATATTGAAACTCAATTCAATTTTTTCTTTATCGTATATAGAACACAAATAAAACTTTTTTAAAAAATCTTTACAAAAATATCAAAAATTATAATTTTTTGTTTGCTATTTGATTCGCCATAGAGCTATTGCTATGCATAGTGCAGATATGCATAGTAGTGTTCCTGATGTGAGTATTATGTATATCAGCATTATGTTTTGTCTTAGATTTATTATTGTTGCTATGATTCCGCTTAGTATGTTTCCTATGGTGCTGGAGGCTCCTGCTACTACGTTGTATATTGATTGTGATTCTGATTCGTATCCCTCTTCGGTGTAGTCTGTTACGAGTGATATTGTTGATACTGAGATCAGGCTCCATATTGGAAGTATCCAAAATATTATTGCTGTGACCTTGTCCCAGAATATGGAGAGATATAGCATAAACATGCTTCTTATCGCTATTCCACTCACAAGTATTGTTTCCTTATTTGTTTTGTCGCTTATTCTGCCTATTAAATATGGTGCTATCATGCTCGCTGTTCCCCCTATTCCGCTTATGATCCCGTATAGTGTTTTTGTTCCAAGCATTATGTAGAACTTTACTATGAAGGCTAGGAAGAAAAGTGATGTCCCAATGTTTAGGATTATTGTAAGTATTATTAGAAGAGAAAATTTTCTTTTGTTTCCTTTAAATCTCAGCGACCATGCCAATTTGAAGGCTTCTAGGAATACATCTCTCGATATTATGTTTTTCTTCTCTCCATTTTCTTGATATCCAAATATGACTACTATTATACTTACAAAGACAAGCAGTGATGAGACCATAAAAATATTTTTCATCCCTATTGTATCGGCCATATATCCCGACAGAAAACTTCCTATCGCCCAGCCTATCGAATTAAAGCTCAGATAAGTTCCCGCCGCTTGGCCTGTTTTTATTTTTTCTAGAGACGTAGTGACAGCGGCAAGTAACGCTCCGCCTCCTATGGCACCAGCGATCCCAAGAACAGCGAATAGAGGCACTAATATTTGAAAATTTATTATTCCGCCCGCTAAGAAGAACGAAAACGCCATATATGTCGCCAAGATTAAGAAGAGGCGAAAAACAATAAATGGTTTTTTTCTTGTTAGGTCCGCCAATATTCCAAAGTATCTAGACAATATCAAAGATAAGATACTTGGAATTACGTTTAGTAG
>JAUQYS020000264.1:0-8684 GCA_030587585.2 Candidatus Njordarchaeota archaeon | reverse complement strand
AGCTACAACAACTTCTCCAATAAAAAAAGTATGATCTCCTACATCGCATTCTTTTACGACCTTGCACTCTAAAGCCGATAATGAACCCTCAATAAGGGGGGCTCCTATTTTCTCAGGACGTTTTATTTTGATCCCAAACTCCTCAAACTTATTAACAGCTCGACCCGAAACAGAGCCAACCTTCAAAATAATGTCCACCATACCAAACGGCAAAAAACATACTCCAAATTCTCCGTATTTCTTTATCAATTCATATGTATACCGTCTAGGAGAAACAGCCACACCAAATAGAGGAGGATCAACACTCAAGGGGCTGACCCAAGATGCAGCCATAGCATCAGGTTTATCTAACGTCCCGCTAGTTATTATTGGGGTTATAGCTGGATATGTTAGATAGTGAAATTTTCTAATTTTACTTATTTTTATCATCCCCATTTCGGTTTTCACCCAAAAGTTATTTCTTTATTCTTAACAAAAAATCTAGCTAAATTTGAGGGACTGTTCATACATTTTTAGTGCTCTAGCGACCACAGGACATGAGTCAAATGAGCAACTTCCACCTGTTTTTCTGCATTTTATATCCTCGACATTTGGTGGCACAAACTCCGCATATACGCAGACAACCCTAAAATATTCCCAAATCTTGTAGTATATTGTTTTTTTCAAGTCGTCTGTATCGATATCTGGTGGAAGGAACCCCATACGGACCAATGTAAGTATATTACTCAAGTTGCTCACAACCTTCTTAGTATTCCAAGAGACTTATCTGTTTTTTCTATGCTTTTCTCAGGTTCTTTGTATACCTCGAACATTGCCCTTATTGCATCTATATTTTCTGGAACAACGATAGCTTCTTGGTGAACAGCATAGCTTAACCAGAGCTCTTTGTCTATTACTTTTATTCCTTCTCTAAAAATCACTACTTCATACATATCATTTCTTTCTCTGCCAAGATCCCTAGCAAGCTCCATTATAGTGGCTGTGGAGTCTAGACCCATATCACTAGGAGTAATTATTATTCTACGTGCGTCTTCTAATGAGCTAATTATGTCACCTTCATTAACATTATTCTCAAATTCTACATTGAGAACATGCATATGCATTATAGTTGTCGGAACAACAACAGCGTATGTTGATATATTTATGTCGCCCAACACTGTCTTGACATCTTTAGCATGATGACTAGGCACAGAGAACGTAGGAACGATAGCATTTATCGGGCCTTTCTTCACTTCCCATGGATCTGCTGCTCGCCTAACAAGAGTTCCTCTTATCCTTTTTATCTTTGCGATCCGCATTATCTCGTTTATTATTCTGGCTAGCGCCGTAGTGTTGCACGATACTACTCTAACATATTTTTTTCCTAGAGCTGCCCGATAGTTAACCTGAGCTGTGAAACTTACATCAGCAATGCTTGCTTTTTCTCCTCCTTGGAAAATTGCCTTCCTATCAAATTTTTCATATATTTTTTTGTTTTCCATTCCTACTTTTTTTGGGGCCGCATCAACCACTATGTCGCACTCTTTTAACGCATCGTCAATTGTTCCTTTTACTTTTATTCCTTTTTCCTCAAACACCTCAATATCTTTCTCACTGAACACATATAAGGGAATGCCAAACTTGTTCGCGATACATGCCTTGAAATCTGGTTTTTTCTTAGCTACTCCAACAAGAGACATGTCATCCTGCTTTAATACGGCTGCAGCTATTCTTTTTCCTATAGTACCAAAACCATTCACAAAGACTTTTATCATAAAAAATCACCATTCCTCCTGAGCTATATCACATATGAAAACAAAATTATTAGGCCTACAGCTGATAATACGGGGATAGGAAGAGCCGGAAGCGCATTTACATGATACTTAAATAGTAACCAAAACGTAATTATAACACCAAAATACAGAATAAACACAATTACTAATGTTTCGATCATCGATAATACGGCATATGAATAGGCTATTGTAAATGAATAAAAGAAAATATCTCCGAGTCCTAGAATTACTCCAAAATCTTCTTCTTTCGTATTTTCTTCCATTTCTGGTTCTACTAAGTAATTAGCTAGGTCTCTAAGCGGACCCTTGAAGACGCTATAAAGATCGTATAGTGCAAAACCCAATAGTATCACCAATGGAGTAATAATCCCCGAATTCCAACCCATCCACACGGCTGCCCATACAGCGTTAAGGAGCAATATAGCGTTTCTTGTGTTGATATTCTTCATCTTTATAATCGAAAAGAGGTACATACCCATTGAGACAATAACTAAAAGGTACGAAACAGGAATTATGAATGGAACAAATAGAACAACTTCTGATATACCCATATTGTAGAGCTGTATCAGAATAAAAAGTTGGTACACAATAGCCATATATGCAGTAAACGTAAATATCATAAACAATACTGCTACAATCATAAATATTTTTAGTATCCCTGTCTTCCCATATTTAATGAGAGCTACGATAATAAACGTAACAACAAAAATGAGTATAAGTAAATATGCTAAATTCATTAGAGACGCATACGCCCCCATCTCTGATTCCTTCGCTGGCGTCGCCTCTTCCGTTATTTCGCCATGTTGAAAATATCCTAGCATAGCAGAGGTTAATAATGCTACCGTACACGTTATTAGGAAAACTATTGTTATCGCTAGGATCACATTCTTCGGTTTTCTTTCTATAGGTAATATCAGCATCGGCAATGATACTGTTAACTGATCGGTTTCGATTTTCCTCAATTTAGTCTCCCTATTTATAATCTATTTGTATCTTTTTATTAGATATCCGAGGGATATAAATGAGCGAAGCCAAATGGGCTGAATTATTAGCAATGCTAATGAAATACGCATCCGAAATATTCTCAACTCTTGAAGGATTCAAAACTGGGCGTCTTATAGTAGAAGCCGACGCTGAAAAGTCAAATCTGAAAATCGTAATCTCGAAGGATGCTGGAGAGAAGTTAGATATAGATTTTAGCCTTACTCCAAAATCGCAACAGGTCAAGAAAGAGCCATCCGCAGAATCAACAGCCCAGCCACCGGCCCAAGAAAAAACATCTGAGGAACAAATAGCGACAGAAGAAACAAAAACAGAGGAGCAACCATCCGAAGCAACAAAAGAAGAAATAACACTAGGGGAAAAGGAAGAGGATATTTTCGATATTTTCTAACTATTATTTTTTTGATTTCTACTTAGACAAAGTCTCGTATAAATATGCACCTGGTCCTGACGACTCTAGTTTTCTTAGAAAACCGAGCTTTACTAGGCCATCTAGAAATCTCTTACATGTCGACACTTTCACCTTGAAGCGCTCTGCTAAGACATTCGGTGATACTACTTTATTTTTAAACACATAGTTAAGCATTTCGTTTGCTGTTTTTTCGCTCATAAAAGTGGTCCGCACTATTAGTTTCCATTCTTTGGCCCTACCGAATCTTACTTTTCTTATTAGTCCCTCAAGCCAGTCTCCAGCACTAGCTTTCTTGAGTACTTTTCTGACTACTTTTCCGTAGATCGGCATACAAAATCCCCTCTAGCTCGATATATTTCATCAAAAATTGCGTATTAAAAAATTAATTAAAATTATAGAGCCTGCTTCTTCAGCTCCAGATACTTGAACCTAGAAATCGTATCTTCACTTCCAAGACATCTATTAATTATTACCTCATTTAGTGTTGATACGCTTTCAACAACATCAATAAGTCTTGATGTTATCCTTACCATGTAAATCAAAAGCTTGCGATCTTCTATCAGGTCACTCAACTCTAAGCAGAGTTTCTTAAGATAATTCCTTAGATCATATGCTTCATTCAAGTTTTCATTAGCTCTAAGCGGATCTAATGCATGCAATGCATATATCGAATGACTAATTATATCCTCACACTTATCTATGGCACTAGCTATTCTATCCGCAGCCTCTTTCGGAATACTCATACTAGCGCCCGCGATATCTTTCAGATCCATAGCTATCTCGTACACATAGTCACCCGCTAATTCTAGGGCCCTTATAATTGCACGATTACCAATAATATTCGTTGGATTCTTGAAGCCTAGATTCAAGGCTAAACTTCTATTTATCTGAGAAGCAACCAATATCCTTAAAGCCCACCAATAATCTCTATCTATTTCATTTTCCATGGTTTCTATATGCTTTAAAAACTCGGTTTGCCCCATTATTGCGCGCTTAATATATGCGACCATACTAAGAAGACTAGCAGACAACCTAACTACTAAGTTCGTGAAATCTGTATCAAAATGCGGCCTAAACTCGAATTCAAGACCCTCTGGTTTTTCCTTATGTATCGTATTAATTAGCTTAGCTGCTATCTGCTTCAATCGTTCAAATCTCTCATCCTCACCCTTCGTGGACTTGAATAGCACTCTCTTTATTCCCTCGAGATACGAACCAACCAAGATACGCTCCAACAGACCCCTCTCGTGGATTCTATCTGAATCAACATTAAGAATCAATGATATCTCTGGTGCAACCTGAGAGGACATAGGATACAATGCTAAAGAGCCATCTTGATTAGTAACTAAGAGGATCCTGTCACCTCTCTTAAGATTCATCATACGTAACCAATCGTGTGGTAGTGTTATTACATATGAGCTCTTACCTAAGCGCAGGATTGATCTTATATTTGAGCTTCTTCTTACTTTTTTTAGGTCTTCGATTTCACTCATTTTATCTTCACCGTGTATTTACAACATAGGTATTCGTATATACTAATTTTATTCTATTTTTATAAATATGGGTTTAAGAACAGTATTTACAAATTCCTAATAAATAATTCTTACTAAGATAAAATACGTGAAAAAACACACAAAAAACATATTATTACATATTATATCCGTATGATCACATCATCTTCTTTAGGTTTATAAACTAAATATAGCAAAGTCATTTTTCTTCCAAGTACTTCGATATGGAGAACATATTCAGGATTCTTCAAATCTACCGGTTTATCAATATGACTACCCACAGCTTTTATCGTTTCTATGCGGTCTATTATTTTTCGTGTATGTATCTCGATTTTCCATTTTCCCTTTATTTTATCAGCGAATATTTCCTTGGTCACTTTGGATATGGATTCTATGTCGGTATTTGCTATTTTATGTATTATTCTCACTCTAGCTATACTCATAAGCTCTCCTCGATCAAATGCTTCTTTTATCGCAGAAATCAGGCTGCTTGTTATTTCTACTGCTTTATCTTCTGGAATACTTTCAAATGCTGGTCTCAAATCTACAAAAACATATCCTTTTACTCCTTCAGGTCTATGCAGTACCTCGGCCCCTTGTAGTATTGGAAATTTCTTTTGAATTTTCTCTAAAAATTTTCTTACGTCTTCTACAGCGTATGCACCCAGATCTCTTGGTACTGTCCTGTAGGAAAAAAGTAATCCCTCAGCTTTCATTTTTCCTCTCCACCATTTTTTTGAATAAGAGCGCATCTTTTTCCATATAAATATTATTGAACATAATAAAGACCTCATCCAGCATATCCTTCCAATTATTAAGCTTCGCTAATATTTCCCTCAAATCACTCTCCATATATCTATATTTATAGTTCAGATATGGCCTCCCATGAAGTCTGAAATACCCTATTCTTTTAATCAACACGGGTTCATGAAATAGAGGGTCTACTACATGTATGAGTCTTGGGATATCACGTAGTATTTTTTCTAGCTTAGATTTATCTTGTAACCATTCCCCTCGAGGCTCCCATCCTATCCAAACTTCAATGCTATACTCATCAATCTTGTAGTTGAGATAATCAAAAAACTTTTGTGCTCGATGAAAATTCTCATTAGTAGGAGCAAATTTCTTTGGAGTCTGTATCAATAAAACCCTAGCATTTAGTATCCTAGCAAATTCGACATATGTATCGATCCACTGTTTTGTGAGTTCATTCAATTTCAGATCTCCTACTAGTTCCTTTTGCTTATCGGATAATTTCTTCGAATACCGTCTCCATGTGGGAGAAGTATATGCATGAGTAAGCCCCTGAAATGCTTTTACGTTAAAAATGAAATCATCAGGTGCCTCGGTTCTCCATTTTTCTACTGTTGCTTGCCTTGGAATATTATAAAAAGTTTGTTGGATCTCTACACACTTAATTGGTCCCGTATAGTATTTTTTCTTAAATGCGCATAGTCCTACAATGATACGCATGTGTTATCCTCTCTTATCAATTGATAGAATATATACCTCGTATAAAGATGTTGAGTCTGGAAGCCCTATTCTTTTTCTGAAGCTATATGCAGGTATTATTCTTGGTCTTTCCTCTTCGACTATTCGTTCTAGAAACGTTTTCCAATCGTCGGGCGTAGCCGAATCAACACTAACGAAGTATTTGTCCGCGATCTCTATTCCAGCTATCATGTTGATGAATTCTTTACCATTTATGACAATTCTGATACCATAAACACATAGAACCTTAAAATCTTCCTCCACCTCCACTATTCTGAACTCCCTGAACGCTGTTCTTTGATCAAGCCAAGATAACCACAAAACAAATTCATAGTTTTCTAACCGAGATATGTTGCGTTCATTAAATAGCTTTACTACATTCTCTATATCCTCCTTCTTCAGCAAAATCATCACCAAACTACTCAAGAAATTTGGATACTTAAAAATTTTATTGAAAAAATATTTCTATAATGTTAAACTTACTACGGGAAAAACCGCAGCCGCTATTGACGCCCACACAATAGCACTCGCAAATGAATGCGGAAGGATTTCTCTAGTGGCATAGTATGAAGCTGCAGCAAGACCTTCTGTTAATAATGCTACCAATACCATACCAAAAACACCAATATATGCCACCACAGGGAATGGCGAAACATATATAAGTATTACCGATATAGCCATAATTACTGTTACTTTCGATAAAAGTGATATTCCTATTGAAAACATAACTGCTTTTCTTTTTCTTCCACCAAATATTTCTTGAATTTGAGCTCTAAATAGATATTCGTGAAACATAAAGTATATAAAAATAACCGTCCCCAAAAGAAATCCTATTACAAGGCGTCCTATTGTTCTCGGAATCATGTAGGCAAGCACATCACCCAATGTTATGTCAAGTATAAATATAAAGACCGAGCCCTCAATTATACCGAGAAAAATTCCTCTATTAGGATCACTAGTGAAATACAAATATACTTTTTTGAACAAACTAATAACATCCCGCCTGCCGAGGAAGCTAGAAGCTATAACCAGAGCAATTGTCGCAACGGTTAAATATCCACCCACCAGTACAGGTATAATAAAACCTAGAATCCCAGCTAGTTGGATTATAAACCATAGAGACATTGTTAGCAGTATTATAGTAACTATGGACCAAACAACACAGCTAGCAATAAGCGAGTCCCTGATTAACCGTATTGTAGGAAATCTTTTCCCACCCGATATCATCCCAAGGTTACTTGCAAATACGATCGGTAATAAAGCCACCAAAACGAGTCCAGCTAATGCACTTAACGCCTTCATTGCCGCAATATATGTAGCTAGGACAATAATACTAGATGATTCATGCCCCAAAGATAACTCTAACCATTTTATTATCTCCCCAATTATTACAGGATCGTACGGTTCAAAAATATGATCCGAATATTCAGACACGATTATCTTTCTCGCTGTTCCATCATCAAAATTGCCTAGCGTCTCCCCCACAGGTACGGCATCAGGAAGGTCAGGCATTATAAACATTTTTAAATCATCGGCCTTGATAAATTCATCATGCTTTCCTATACACAATAACAGGTTCTTAGGTAGCGTGTTATTTACAATATTTTCCCAAAATGGAGGCGCTATTCCGATAGTTGCTACAACACTAAAGTTCGTATTTATAGTAAAATTCTTTGACATTATCATCGCTATAAGAGCCCCAATTGAATGCCCTCCAAAAGCTATCTTCTCGTCTTTCTTTATAATTTTTGAAAGATACCATTCTACATTTTCCATAAATTCTGCCGTCTGATTTAAAACCCTAGACAACGCAACCCCTGGTGTTTCCAATTCTTCGTAAGTTATCCTATAGTACCCCCCCGTTATGCCGTGGCCTGGTTGATCTACAAGCAAAACCCTCCAACCATATCGTACTAAATCCGTCGCGAGAGGTTTTAACATTCTTTTTGTTGCTATTATGCCATGAATTAGTACAACTGTTCCTTTGCGTTCCGTTCTTGGTTCTAAGATTTCTATGCTTATATCATATTTTCCAGTACTAATCGATATTTCGTAATCCCTAGCCACATTTATATTCTGATACACAGACGCAACAGCATATAGTGTCACAAATAATAATAAAGCTATTATAAATCCAGCCTCACCTAGTTTCATATGTGATCACCCTCTCATAACCATAATCCTCTAACAAGCGGCATATCGGCTTTAACAATAATCTTGTTATTTCTTTCTTTCAGTCTCTGAAACACCAAGCCGAAGAGACGTCTTTTTTCATTGATATCTAAGTATCCTCGCCATCCTTTTATCGTGTACAACAAAGTATTTAGTATCATTGCTTGATTTTTAGTGAATGAAAGATCTACTAATGAGCCATAAACTGCTAGGCAATAGGCTAAATTTGTAAGGATTTGGGATCTCTGAACATCATCAAAAAATCTCCATCTTTCGAATGCCATAGCAAGAGAAAAGTGCCCTTTATCACTTATTGTCTTGTTT
>JAUQYS020000236.1:0-5617 GCA_030587585.2 Candidatus Njordarchaeota archaeon | reverse complement strand
CATGCTGTAGCATAATAGATATGATGCTATTATTAACGTATGACCCATTATGGAACTTTACGTGAATGCTTAGTGAAATATTATCTGAAGGTTTCACAAAAGTTTCGCTGATATCGACACTGATAGAGTATCCAATGCGAAAGGATGCTTGAGAAGTGAATGTTATATTGTTTAGTCCTATAGTTCTGAATAATGTGATATTGACATAGTATCTCCCGAAAGTAATGTTTATAAGTGTGCTTATGTTGCATATGTACTTAGAATTTTCTTCCTGTACTTTCCCGAGATATACATCTCCATTAAACGTATTTTGTACGGTAAAAAATCCCGTTAAATTGTGCATTTTTTCGCCCATAATTTCGATTTCCGTCTCTGTCGTTATAGTACCATTGTAGTCTATCGCAATCTGGTCGCTAGGTTTAATGTTGGTTGATATTCGGGCATATTCCTTAAGGAGATTACGTGAAAGATATACCGATATGGCTCCATAGGCATGGAATATACTCTTAATCTTGGATTTAGGAGAAGAAAGTATCCCACCATCGGCGTCTTGGCTTTTATTAACAAATAACGTAACATTTGACCAAAATTCATCGTTAGATATTAACGTCGCAGTTTCTTCGTCTAAAAGTTTATTTTTTAAGAACCATACTAACATCTCTGTAGCAAGCCCTGTTTCGAATACGTTCGGCTCTTCATTATCACTATGAAATCCTCCTATCATGTCATCAGATTCGTGTCCTATATGTTGATGTTTTATTAACGAATTAGCGATGTTTTGTGCCATTGTTGGACTTATCTTACTTTTATTTGCAGTTGATAACGCGCTTATACAAAAGTAGGTCTGTATGATTTCTCCTATGTTGACTTTGGGATCATAGAAAAATCCTATTTGCTGGTCATAAAAATTAAACAGATGTTCTTCTAGCGCTCCTATGAGGTTTGATATGTATCCTTCAGATAACCTGTAGTGGAACAAGTATAAAACCTTCAGGAGAAGAGATGTTGATATAAGATCTAGTTCGTCGGTAGATAGTGTTCTTAGTGTTGAATTTAAGTATTCAATTGTGGAATTGAAGCTAAATCCTGTTGGCTTTATTCCTGTGAAGTTAAATATAAGAAGACCCCACAATGTTGCTGTAAATGAAGCGTTATTTCCGATCCAGTCTCTGAAGCCGTATATTTCTTCATCATAAGAGTAGTTAAGCCAGTTCTTAAGTCTGTTGGTGTACTCTGACATGCCTCCTAGCGCATAAACTGTGAGAATACCGAAGTAAGTTGCATTAATATAGCCATCTCCCTCAGTAAATAATGGAAAACCTCCTATTTCAGTGATAAGCTTATTGAGTACGTAATTTCTTAGCTTACCTAGGTCTAATTTTGTTGCGTTAGATGTTGTTGCAGTATCTGTGTGAATTGATGTATTCTTACCGCTGAAATATGTCTCGGGTAGAACAGTTTTTTTTGTGGTATTAGATCTTTTCAATCTAAAAGTAGCAAGACTTATTAGCGAAGTGTTGATAATTAACAGTATTATTAGAGCAGATATTTTAATTATTCGTCTAGTCTCTCTCATGTTTAATCCCTAAATATGCTCTTTAATATTTTTGCTTAACTCACTTATTTAATAAAATTGGTTATAGATAGGGATAGTGATGGTCAAAAAACAATTAAAATTAGTAGTACTAGACTCACTAGCTCGGGACGTTGGAAGGTTTAGAGTCAGGACTACTAAGGTCGTCATGAACGAGCTTGGGATAGCTACTGGAGAAATTGTAGCTATAAAGGGCCCCCGTGGCCTAATAGCGGCTTATGTGTGGCCAGACAGAGAATCCAGTCAAGGGAACTCTTACTATATAAAGATGGATAAGTACCTAAGAGATAATGTGGGAATACAAATTGGGGGATACGTATATGTATACAGATTGCCTAAATATCCTCTTCCTAAAGCTATTAAGATTAATTTAGTTCCAAAGGCTGGAAGCGCTGTTATAAAATATATGCCGATAAAAATTGAAGAAGTTAAAATGCATCTGAATAATGCTCCGTTAATGGAAGGAAATATTGTTTATTTGGATGTCTTAGGTAAAAAAATGCCGTTCTTGGTTGTCAGAACAGAGCCAAAAGGTGTTGTAGTTATTACTGATGATACGGAAATCGAGATCACAAAAGAAACATCGCAGCAGATGAAGCTAAAGCTAGTAAGATATGATGATATTGGTGGGCTAGAATATGCGATTGAAAAAATAAGAGAGCTCGTTGAGTTGCCCTTAAAGCATCCAGAATTATTTGAACGTCTGAACTTAGATCCACCTAAGGGGATTCTTTTATATGGCCCCCCTGGCACAGGGAAAACATTGCTTGCTAGAGCCGTCGCAAATGAATCTGATGCATATTTTATATCGATTTCGGGCCCAGCAGTGGTATCTAAGTTTTATGGAGAAAGCGAAGAGAGACTGAGAAGAATATTTGATGAGGCTCGGAGGAATTCTCCAGCGATAATTTTTATCGACGAGATAGATGCAATAGCCCCAAAAAGAAGTGAAGTTGTTGGAGAGGTAGAGAAAAGAATTGTTTCTCAACTGCTAGCATTAATGGATGGACTTCAGCCAAGAGAAAGTGTTATCATTCTAGCCGCTACAAATAGAATTGATGCAATAGACCCCGCTCTAAGAAGACCTGGTCGCTTTGACAGAGAAATAGAGCTAAGAGTTCCTGATGAGCGTGGTAGATACGAAATACTTAAGATTCATACAAGAGGCACACCATTAGCAGATGATGTAGATCTTAAAAAAATTGCAAATGAAACACATGGTTATGTCGGTGCCGATTTGGCAGCGCTAGTAAGAGAAGCAGCGATGCATTCGCTAAGAAGATTTATCAGGGAAAACAATATAGATATTAGGTCTCCCGATCCGATTTCTCACGAAGTTCTCAGAAAACTGGAGATAAAAATGGAGGATTTTAGGGAGGCTTTAAAAGAAGTTAGGCCATCAGCGCTTAGAGAGGTACTAATTGAGATACCAAATATAAGATGGGACGATGTTGGGGGTCTCAAAAATGTAAAGCAAGCTCTTAGGGAGATGGTCGAATGGCCGCTTAGATATCCCGATGCATTTGAAAGAATGGGGATCGATCCTCCTAAAGGTTTATTGCTTTATGGGCCACCAGGCTGTGGAAAAACATTGCTAGCGAAAGCAGTCGCTACGGAGAGTGAAGCAAATTTTATAGGGGTGAAGGGACCAGAGCTACTAAGCAAGTGGTATGGTGAAAGCGAGAAGCGAATACGAGAGGTTTTTGCTAAGGCGAGACAAGTATCTCCATGTATAGTATTCTTTGATGAGATCGACTCGATAGCTCCGAGGAGAGGGCTGTATTCGGGAGATTCAGGCGCAACAGAACGTGTGATATCGCAACTATTGACCGAACTTGATGGGCTTGTTGGACGAGGCGAGGTATTCATAATAGCAGCAACGAATAGGCCGGATCTTCTTGATCCAGCGTTGCTTAGACCTGGGCGGATAGATAGAGTTTTGTATGTTCCGCCGCCGGATTATCGAGCTAGGTTGGAAATTTTTAAGGTTCATACGCGTAGGATGCCTTTGGCTGATGATGTTGATTTAGGAGAATTAGCTAAGCAAACGGAGAATTTCTCAGGGGCGGATATAGCAGCTGTGTGTAGGGAAGCGGCTCTGGAATCTCTTAGAAGGTCAGGTTTAAAGGCAAGTAAGGTAACTATGGATGATTTTGAGAAGGCTATTTTGATAACTAGGCCATCAATATCGCAAGATTTATTGAACTATTACAGAGAATTTGAGAAATCAATGAAGAAGCAAACAGTGCATGTTATTAGAGGAACAGAATTTTATGATTTGACTTGAGCATTTTTAATAACGCTAGTCATTGGAGATTCGGTTTCATCTTTTTTATTTTTAAGAATAGTAGATAAATATAGAGCTTCTGGTAAAAAAAATTCCTCGAAGTACTGGAAATAATCGACCAATGCCCACAAATTATGGCTTTTTGGTTTAAGAAGCGTTACAAATTTTTCTTCGGGTCTTGTGTCGTAAGACATATCTTCTGTACGTGGTGAGTTGACTTCAATGATTTTAATAGCCTTCTTTGAAAGTTGTTCAGATATCGTACTCAATAGATAGTAGCAATTTTTATCATTTTGCTTACTTGGTACAGTAGTTAATTTGGAACCTATATTTTCGGACAAAATTTTGTGTTGAATATATGTATCTGAGAAATCAATAAGGAACGTATCGAGATCCTTTTTGTTTTTTATTTTTGAGGCGAATCCTTTTATAGCCCCTGCGAGAATAATCTTAAGGATTATGTTTTTGATGAAAGCTCTATTTATAAAATCGATCTGGATGGAATGACTGTTGCTGTAAATGGACATTAAGGGATTTATTACACTTGAGATTATACTCGTTTTTTCTCTTGTGATTGGTAGAATGATTAGCCCAAAATGATTCTTTTTCTGTAAAAATAATAAAAAAGTTTCAGCAAGATTTTTATCGGAGATATGCATAAGAAAGTCATATAAGCTCTTATCAATGGTACCTAGAGGTTTTATATTAATGGCGCAAGCATAATATCGGCGTCTATTTATAATGAACTTAGCGATTGTACTGTCTAAAGTGTAATTGTTTTTAGATGAGATATTTCTCATTAGGTTTTTTTCTATTTGAAATAAAATGTTGAGAAGTCTTCTGATAGGATACTTGTCGCCGTCTATACTGTCCCGAAATGTACTAATCATTTCTTTCTTGTTTTTCTTTTTTGGGGGATATATAATAGAGAAGGAACGCTTTTTGTTTATCGTTGAGTGATAATATATAATGACTATAGGTGTTTTGTATGATTCGATAGTGGCCTCTTTTACGATCGTCGAAATTCTTTTAGTGAAAAATGTTTTTTTCTCTATCATCATGAATTGTCCTTGTATCCATATTTATTACTTTCAATGGGATATAAGAGTAGCAATAGAAATTAGGAAAAATGTAGAGTAGGCCCGGCCGGATTCGAACCGGCGTCAGGGGCTTTCCTCAGAGCTCCAAAGGCCCCCATGCTTGACCTCTACACTACGGGCCTATATCAATGGGGGGTGTGGGATTCGAACCCACGACCACTGGCGCCCCAGGCCAGCATCCTACCAGGCTAGACTAACCCCCCATCTCTGAGCCCGGGGCGGGATTCGAACCCGCGACCTCTCCCTTACCAGGGGAGCGCGCATAACCGCTGCGCTACCCGGGCAGCTATGAATCTATTATGTGGTTTTTGAATCTATCAAGATATAATATACCTATAATTTTGGAATTTTTAAAATTTATTTTGAACAGTAGAATCAGCTATGTTGCTAGGTGTTGTTGATATTGAAGATTGATGTTCTATTTTATTTTTGTAGAGGGCGGGTAATATGATTGTTTTTAGGCCTTCTATCATTGTTACTATGGATGATAGCATGGGGGTAATAACCAATGGTTATTTGGGTATAGAAGATGGGAAAATAGAGTATATTGGTAAGTCGAAGCCAGAGCATGCTGAAGAGATAGTAGAATTACCAAAGAAAATTATTATGCCAGGATTTATCAATTCTCATACGCAC
>JAUQYS020000220.1:0-2293 GCA_030587585.2 Candidatus Njordarchaeota archaeon | reverse complement strand
TCTTCTATTTTTATTCTAAAATCTGGATCATGGAGAAGAGGAACAAGCTTGTTCTCAATGGAATCTTCACTAAAAACGTATCGTGATCCTTTTTCAGTCTCGACTAAAATGTAGTCTCTGCTAAAACGCATTTTTTTGCGAACAAGATTAACAATAAACCAAAATTGATCCAGAACTATCGGAGGGGTCTCTAGTTTATTAAGGATGGGAACTAAACAGACATTCATATCGACGCCCCAGTTCTTACATAGATCACTATGAGGGGATGTGTATGGCATACCTGCCTTGAGTTCTGACGGCTCAATCGCAACAAGAAACCAAAGTATCCTACTAAACTTATCTTTTATGCTGTCATAAACACTTCTTTCAATGTATCTTGCATATTCTTTGATATCAACAGCAAGTAAATATGGATACAAACGAAGTGGGGGGCTACATGATATACACAAATTCGACCAAAAAACAAAATACCATTTGTTTTTCTCTTCAAACCAATATATACCCTCAAGCATTTCTACTCACCACCACTATAATAAGTTGCGAAATAAACATAAAAATGTATTGTCATACTATTCTATAAATGTAATAATGTAATATTACAGTATTTTCTACACGGGCTGAACGACGCCAACATCAAATCCCGACACCATCCACAACAACCAACCATACACCAAAACATCACTAAGAAGGCATCATCCATACGGCGTGAGACGAATGGTATCCGAAAAAGCGGAGTAAGGTTATTCCGAATAATCTCACTTCATTTTAATTTTATTTCTTTTTCATTCTCCTTTACTTTGGTGATATTATGACATCTTTGTTGGATACATTTGTCGATAAAATTAGGGCAGACTTTACATTTTCGGTGTTTAAATATGGTGTGTTAGTTTTTAGGGGATACCCGTGAACTTATAAATTCATGAAAGAAAAGTATCTAAAACTATTGGGAAGTTAAATGAAAACAATAACGACAACAGCATTAAAAGACTTGAAGAATTTTTTTCAAGGAATTCGGATCATCAATAAATATAAATTCTAAGGTTGGATCTACGGTATAGTTCCAATTTAATCTTTTTTTGGTTATTTCAATCCATTTCTGGTCTAGTTCTATTCCAACGCAATTACGCTTTAGTTTTTTGCATACAACCATTGTTGTTCCAGAACCTAAAAATGGATCTAATATCCAAGAATTTTTTTTAGAGAAGCCTTTAATAATCCATTCAATTAGGGGCAGGGGTTTTTGTGTAGGGTGATCTGTTCTTTCATCCTTAGGCATTGTGCATCTATTATAGCAACGTATAACTGTTGTTGGGTATCTGAATCCATCCTCGCTTCGGGAATATCTTGGAGCAAAGCTACGGGGATCAATATATTTCATAGTTTCACGAGTAGATATGCCTCTATCGTATGGTTCTCGGTATTCTCCTATTTCTCTGTAGTTATATACTCCGACTTTACCATCTACTTTTCTTAGACAAAGAATTAACTCATGGGCGTTTAGCGGTTTTTTCTTTGCCATGTGAAAATTCACGCCTGCGGGTTTGACCCATGCGATGTCAAACCATATTTTAAACCACTTGGAAAAATATTTATACAATTCGCAGAACATAGAAACAACACCAAATAGAAAAATATATCCATCGTCCTTTAGAATCCTGTGAAATTGTTTAAACAAGAAAAACCAATTCAATTTGTTTTTGTCCCATTTTGTATAGTCGGTATCGCCTCTTAAAACATTATATGGCGGATCTAAGACTATTAGGTCAAATGTTTTACTCTTAAAATTCTGGATGATGTTCTGTGCATCGCCATGAATCAGAACTAATGTAGTATGTTCACCATGTCTAGTAATATCTATTGCCCCCGCAGAGTTATTTTCTTGTTTTTCTATATCTCTTGATGCATCAGACGACGTTGTAAAGAAATTACTTATAGTTTCTTGGCGAAGATACTTTGCGTCATAATTCGCAAGAAAAACAAGTTGTCTCATTGCCCCATCTGTTATACTCCATCTCCTGTATTGTTCATCAAAAACTATTTGGTATCCATTATTAAGTAGATAATTAACAAATGTTTTTTTCCGTGAATCTATCTTAACAAGAACAGATCCCTTGACATCAACCAATACTCTTGCTAGACGTAATAATTCTAAATCATCATAATCAATACGATAAAGCTTTTTATCTCCTATCCGATATGGTGGATCTATATAGAATACTACATTTTCCGAGTCTAATTCTTTTATGAGGGCTATGCCGTCTTCGTTCATAATTTCTATGTTTTCTAGTGCCTT
>JAUQYS020000197.1:0-1608 GCA_030587585.2 Candidatus Njordarchaeota archaeon | reverse complement strand
AACATTCTCTATTTCTTTAAGACTTGGTGATGATATTGTCGGAAAAGGGGTCATGACCGCATCACCTCAGATATTAATTTTATAATAAATCTTGGAAGAGAATTACAAATAGCATATTCATTAAAAATAAGAGAGTTCTCTTTAAGAGCGATCATATCTAATGGTAGCGTCCTAAATACCTCTATAGATTCAGAAATCTCCTGTATGTTGTATCTTCGATTGTATATTGACGCAATAGCATCTGCAATCTGATTAACGTATAACTTATGAGACCTAATACCTATCTTCAGTAGATCTACAAGCATATAAAAGCGTTTCATGTATTTGTTTAAGGCTTCTGCAATTTTTTGACTTGCCATGCCTGGTATCAGAATTTTCCTTAAGTTAGAATGACTAATACCAAAAAGAGAAATTAACTTGATTAGCTTTGTAAGGTCTTCAAATGTTATCAATGAAATTCCGAAAAGAAGTGCCTCATCTATTATGCCTGAAGAAATTCTCGTGACAACAAGTGATACAATATAGTCGTCCCCATAAGTCCGCTTATAGTTATATGCTTGTTGTAAAGCACTATAACTTCCTCCTTTTGTTTTAATCTCGAAAATGATTTTTAGATCTTTAAGTATGATATCCGGAAAACCAGGCTTATTGCTTGAAGGATCCACCTTGAGGCCAAGCATATTGAAGATCTTTATGAGATGATTATTTATCCGAATTTCATCAGTGTGCTTTTCTATTAGCCGAAAAATTTCTTTTACTTCATCCATAAGTAACATAGAATCAAATCTAGAAGCCAAGGCATACCAAAGTCTATAAAAGAAAGCTGAAGCATCCGAATTTAGCTCAGCAAGCTGATAGTACTTAAATTGATCATTATCCTGAAAGAGTTCTAGGAGATCGTTATCAATATACGTCTTAAAGAAGTCTGCGAAAGTCTCGAATTCCATATGACTAATTCCGATGCACCTTTTGATAGATACGACATATATTAGTGTATGCTTATCCGTTATTGCTTTCTCTAGCGCTGAGAGAGTCGCAAACATCGATATAAATATGAAGTAGACCTTTCCAGGATACATTGACCTTATTTTTGAGATCACTTGCTCCATATAAAGAGCCCTTATCTCTCTGGTATAATTATCTAAAAACGTAGTATCTATAACTACAAAATAGTCTCCTTTATTTAATAGCATAGTATTATCAGATAAGTTAATTTTTTTAGATAACTGTATGTATTCCGAAATAGCCTTATTTATTTTATGCACAACACTCTTAACATAAAGAAGAGATGCTCCGAGTAAACGCATATATCATGACCTTTCAATTGCAACTTAATTATTATCTGATAAGTTATATTAAAAAATTTCTAAAAAATAAGGAGTAGAGTATATCGAAAGTAAAAACACAGGTCTAATTTTACCCTAGTGACCTATGACTCTCGATTTCCTAATAGGACCACCTATTTCTTAGTAGCATTCCAAGGACTGGAAGAGATAGAAACTCGGGTCTTACTCTCAATTCCCTAATGGGATATTCTCTTTCTAAGTTTCTGGAGCCAACCATCTCCTAGCGCGAATGCGAATAATCTTACTAAAATTAACTCTCAAT
>JAUQYS020000289.1:0-3388 GCA_030587585.2 Candidatus Njordarchaeota archaeon | reverse complement strand
TAAAGATCAGAGGCCCGACCTTCGACTCAATCTTAGTATACTTACCAAAGCTCTTGGAAAATACCTATATCGCCGATTTCCCTGTCATCTACTGGAGCTTAGATAATTGTCCCGCAGACCATGACCGATAGTACCACCATAATTTCTTACTATTTTTTTAAAGACTCTCTAAACCACGTTTAAAAATTATGTTGCGATATAATCACTACAAAATTTTGAAAAACTCCATCTGCCGCCTCCAAGTTTTATTGTTTTTGTTACTGCTTCTATTTCATTCACTCTTAAGCTTGCCACAATATCGAAATATTTTAATAGGACATCTGGATGAAGTTGTGCGGTTGGTCCTACTATTACTTTAGTGTGGGCCTTCTTAGCATACTTTAATATTGGATCGATCGTATCATTTAGTAGTGTTGTTCCTGTGACTATAACTATGTCGCTTTCTTCTAGATATCTGAATTCAAAGCAGTCAGAAAGTGCTCCATATATCCTCATTCTCGGATTTCTTTCAAATACCCAGATATTTTTTGTTTTTTTGCCTAATCTCTCTATAAGAGGTACCATGTTGCCAATCACGATTATATTGTCCTTGTCGCCTATTTTGTCTTCAAGAAAGCCAAATATTTTCTTTTCTATGATCTCGCAGCTATAATCTCTCTCAACCCAGAGCATGTATTGGGATACAGAGTTTAAGTATGCTATTGCTATTACTCTGTCAAGCATTTTTGTTGATTTTACCATTGATAAAACATCCTTTATTTCACCGGTCGATTCATGAGGTAGGATATCCTCTACGGGTACATAGCTTAGACCTATTTCTTTTTTGTTTCTCTCAACGACGCAATATGCATATTTTAGACCAATACATAAGTCAGAAACCTTAAGTTCTTTCCAGTATCTACAACGTTTAATTATTTCTGCCGTGATGTTGTCTATTATCATATTTTCACACGACTAAAAAACTCTTATAAATAAACGCCAATATGTCTGTTATCTCCTTTATTCTTGTTTTCGGAGCGGAACCTATGTGTCCACTTTTGGTTTCGACCCGTAGATATATAGATGCTCCAGTTTCCCTCATTTTAGCCACGAATTTTAATGCATGTGCGGGATGAACTCTGTCATCATGTAGACCCGTATATACAAGTATCAAAGGATATTTTTTCTTTGGATCAATATTATGATATGGTGAATACTTCAGGAGATATTCTCTATCTTCTGGCTTGTCGGGGTTTCCATATTCTGTTATCCATGCACGCCCAATATAAAGCTTATGAAACCTAAGCATATCTAGGACGGGATACCCTATTATTGCGATATCTAAAACATCGGGTCGTTGAGTTACTACAGCTCCCACGAGTAGGCCCCCATTACTGCGCCCTAATGCCGCAACCTTATATTTCCGTTTCTTGAAGTATTCTAATACTGATATAAAATCATCAAAAACATTTTGCTTTTTGTTTCTCATACCCATTCTGTGCCAATGTTCTCCATATTCTCCTCCACCACGAATATTTGCTACTACATATATTCCACCATCCAACAAGAAGGGCATAAGTCCCTTAACATATCGAGGTGTTAAAGATATTCCAAAACCACCATAACCGAAGACCAAGACGTTCCTTGACGGAGATCCTTTTTTCTTTACTACAAAATAATGTATTTTGGTCTTATCCTTGGACTCAATGAAGTTTTCTTCGATCTCAAAATTGCCTTTTATTTCTACGCTATCTATTATCCTGAAGCTATCTTTTTCAAAAACGACCAGCTTGTATGGAACCCAAAATGTTTCTTGTTTAAGCAGACAAATGTTCTCCGATGACCCCAATATTTGGATTGTTGATGGGATATCTGGGGTTTTTTCCATAATTTTTTTTCCAGAAAAGTCATATATCCTCAGCATAGAAGATGCGTTTAATAGGTACTCTACTATTATACGATCCCTTGTTATTGCAGCAGATCTAAGCGGGAATAATTCTTCTCCTATTATCTCGTTGATTCCCCCCTCGTAGTCTATCTCGACAACTTTTCCGAAGCCATTTTCATCATAAAAAAGAGCATAATATCTCCCATTCAGCGCCCCAATTGGATCAACGGGAAAGCCCTTAGCTTCATACAAAAGTTTCCAAGAATCTGGATCATCTATATAGCCCCCATAGATCTTGCCCTCTACCCAGCCATGAAACACGCCGATAATGATGTTCTCCCTGTCCACAGACTCTTTCATAGTGATAAAATTACTCGTAGGAATACCAGATCCGAATACAAGAGTATCTTCACCTCTTTCTCTAAGAAATATCCGGCTTGTTGGCGGGTCAATATTATCTGGTGTTTTTTCTGTTCTGTATGTCTTTACAAAATAGAACCTATCTCTATCGAGAAAGATTATGTCTCTTATACTCCCCCTTAAACTATCGATTTCTTCTTTTGTGTCTATGTCAACAATATTTACCGTCATTATGTCTGATCCTGCTCTTGAGAAATGATATGCCATTACCTTTTCTGAAGGATCTACCTTAAAAAATGTTAGAATCACGTCCTCTCCGAGCTCTTCAGAATCAATTATTACTTCTCTTGTACCGTCTTGCCTAAGTCTTTCTATAGTATATTTCTGACCCTGCTTCAGCAAAAAGATATCTTTACCAACAGATTGGGCATGTATCAATGATGGCTTGTAGTAATATCTGGCAACGCGTGAATGCATAATTTCTGGTAGAGCGTTTACGAAAACTTTAAATCTTTTATTTTCTTTTTCTATAAAATCCAAAACTCGAGGATTCTCGAGATCTTCCATCCAAATATAAGGATCATCATTCAATATGCACACCAAAAAATTAGAAAAAACAGATTTTATATTAAACACTTAGAGGCCTTAGCAAGATACATCGAAAGAGAATAAATCATACCTTAATTCACCACAATATCAATACAGAGCACCAAAAATTTTATACAGATCTAACTACACATTTTTATTCTTGGAAATAATTATTTAGTTTTCGCTGGTCTAAGAATTCGGTGATTGCATGAAGGTTCAGAAAAAGGATATTATGATCCGCGCAATAATAGTTTTTATTTTGGGCGTTGCCATGTCTTTTGCTGTTATGGATACATTAGAAACCGCGAGAGCAAATGCTCCTGAACCCACGGGAGGTGCAAGATACGCCGCGGCCCCCATGGTTGCATATATCTTACTTGCTTTTCTTATTGGTGGTAGCACCAATAATATATCTTGGTGGTCTTATTGTTGTCTCTAAAATAAATGACCAAATGCAAATGTATAATCTCTGCAGCATTCTTATGATCGCTGATTTCGTCGTTCTTACTGTTGCTACTGGTGCTTCTATTATTAGCCCTATAGTCTCAATTGGATTTTCATTATGGGGAATTA
>JAUQYS020000169.1:0-5675 GCA_030587585.2 Candidatus Njordarchaeota archaeon | reverse complement strand
TATGAACATCACTGTGCAAAGTGTGCCTGAAAACAGACACCGGTCATCGTTCCCCCATTCATAGGCTCGATCCCTCCAATTCATCGGGACCAAATCACAGCCTCAGGGGCTGGCCGAGAGCCCCAACGGCCAGAGCCGGCTCCGAGCACAAAAAACAAAGGTACACTGAATTCGCCGTACAACAGCACCCGGAGCCGGCTATTTGTGTCTACGGGGCTCTAAAAAACACCGGCCCCGGGTCTCGAAAGGTTTTCTATTCTTATTTTTTTGTATCTTACTTCTCTCGGTCTTATGTACTGCTCCGTGGCTTTGTTGAATATGTTTATTATTGCGTTTAGCTGTCTATCGATCTTTCCGCAGTTAGGGCATCGGACTATATTGCCGCTGATCTCTGTGGTGTCTCCGCACATACAGCACTTTTTTGTTGTGTCCTTTGGGTCGATTCTTTCTACCCATGGCCAAAGTTCCTCTATTCTTCGTGCTAGGCGTTTCCACGGCCGCAACCGTATGGCTCTGTTTTTATTTCTGCTTTTGCTATACATTCCTGTCTTTCTGGTATCCTCAAAGTATATCCAGCAATTGTATCTTCGTGCAGCCGCAACAATGAATAGCGCCAACTTATTTATCATGTCTTGGAGACGGCTCTCATTCTTCGCGCCAAGCTTTCTGAGTGTTTCTCTCAGTCTCTTTTTGTTCTTGTTTTTTGTTAGTTTTGACTGCGCTATGCTCTTATGGTTCTGATATTTCCTGATCTTCTTGATTAGCCATGACCAGTCAATCCGTATCCACAGTCTGAGTGGCGATATGAAAATATCTATAGAGTTTAGGTTTGGGTCTATCGATATTCCCCTGTTTCGTGGCGGTTCTTTGGTGATGATATGTGCTTCGTATTGGAATATTATCCGTATGCTGCTCCCTTTCGGAATTATCATTATTCCCTTCAGCCTCATGTATTTTGTTTTTTCGTGCCACCACACCTCATTTATTGGTCTTGGAAGTCTCAGCGTCAATTTTTTTCTTGGGAGCAGTTTTAGGACTATTCTGTCTCCATGGACATCAAACAGCTGGCTATGTATCCACAGCAAATTGCGTCTGAGAATCGGTGTTCTTTTGATCCGTATGTCTCGGTGTTTCCATATTCCTACCCATGATCTTACGATTCCATATGCATACCAAGAAGCACACTGCAGTATTTGTTTTTTGTATGGCCACATGTCCCGGAGCTCTCTGTATATAGCGTTTATTGCGTCGATTTTTCCACAGATTTTTGGGACTTTCTGCTCTATTGGTCTGAGGACAACGATCTTTTTCTCTTTTTTGTTTATCCTGTATTTATGGTTGAGCGCCGAGCACTGCTTCTTCGCGGTCTCCAAGTTTTTTCTTGTTAGTCTCATTGTGTAGTGTGTAGCGTATTTTTTCTTTGTTATCCATATAGCGTTTCTGAGGAGCCACATTATGGAATGGTTGACTGCCTGTCTGAATGCTGTGCATAGATTATGTAGTGTGTCTCTTGTTTCCTTGTTGACCTCGATTTCGATTGCGAAAACTTGAAATGCTTGTACCTCAACCCTACTCATGGATTTGGGGAGGCCATGAGTAGGGGACGACCGGCTATGTAGGCCTTAGTTCTCCCCTCCTACATAACCGGCGACAACCTCCCGTTTTTGGGAGGCGACCAATATTATAATGGGATATTCTCTTTTTAAAAATTTTGTTTTCGGCAAAAAATCATTGTATAGGGATTGTGTTCTCGTAATATTTGTTTTATGTATCTGGTTGGTAACTTGAGCCGCAGTATGGGCAGTATACTCCATTTGTCCATCTTATCTTTCTAGGTATTCTATGCATTTTTCTTGTCTGGTAGGGATAGTTCTGTTCGGTCTGTTGGGCCTTTTGGTTGTAGTTCTGGTAGTTGTGGTTTCGATATGCTCGCGTATTGCATCGATTATGGGGTCATAAAAAGTCATTTATAAATTCTTTTTGTTGTATATAGTCTAGCAACAGTCAACTGGGGAAGAGAGTTATATATTTAGGAAAAAATGATAGGATATCTGAGGGATAGGTGAATCTATAATGTCTTTTGTTGTGGTATTTGAGGATGTTAAGATAATTCGTAGCTTGTTTAGAGGGGTAAGTGATTTACTCTCTGAGGCAAACTTATTTGTAGACGAGGAAGGTCTAAAAGTTCAAGGTCTTGATGATTCTAGGGTCGCTATGCTGAGTCTTAGGATGCCCTCTTCGGCTTTTCATAGTTTTGATTTCGAACCACAAGAAGGTTCAGAGGTAATCCAAATAGGCCTAAACTTTTCAGATATCAAAAAAATTTTTGCGAAGGCCAAAGCTAAAGATTCTGTGAAATTAGCGCTGGTTCAGGAGGAAAGACCATATTTTGAGATAACTTTCTTTAGAGGAACAATAGATGATATGACTCAAGTGCGTAGATTTAAGATACCAGTACTCGAGGTACCAGCAGAGACCATAGCTCCTAAAGAACTCGAGCTTGACGTTACGGTAGAATTTGCTACGGGCTCTTGGATAGCTGATTTGGTGGAGAGTGCGTCAATTGTTGCGGATGATCTTCAGGTTGTTGCTAGTAAAGAAGAGGAAAAGATAACGTTTATTGCTGAGGGCGAACTTGGAAAGTTCGAATATCCAGTGGATTTATCTCGCGATGAGACTGTTATGAGATCTGAGATTCAAAATGATGCAAGAGCCATATACTCATTAGATTATTTGAAGAAAATGGATACTCCCGCCAAAATAGCTGATAGCGTGATAATTAGGTTCTCAAGTAATATGCCTATGGAATTAAGCTACCTTGTTGGAGGTGGGTTTGAACTAAAATATCTTCTTGCTCCGAGGGTAATCTGAAGATATTTTTTATAACTCTTATGATCAATGAGATGGAGTGGTGTAAAACTTGGATCCTTGCCTAATATTTTTGATAGGTGCGTTAGTAATAAATTCTGTAAGAGTTATTACTGAGTTTCTCTTCGTAGATCCCAAAAAAGTGAAAACATATTCCAGTAGAGTCAGTGAGTGGCGTAGGAAAGCTAGGGAAGCTATGAAATCCCGAGACCCACGAATGCTAGCTAGAGTACAAAGAGAAAAAAAAATTATTGATGCATTAACATATGAAATATCGAAGATGAGGATGAAGTCTATGATAATCCTTATGCTGACATCTATTACCATTTTTTATATCGTAATAAATATGTATCGAAATGTTTCTATGTTTGTACCGCTGTTAAATATTAATTTGGCTGGAGTATGGTTCTTTGCTTTAATTTCATTTGCAATAAGCTCTATTGCGTCGATTCCGCTAAAGTGGAGGGGGTATATTTAAAGATATTTAAATCAATTATCCATTTTTGATCAAAATCAGTATATGGGTGACTCATGAATGCCACGACCAATGCACCGTTCAAGGTCGTTAAAAAGAAGGCAAGTAAACACGCCAGGGGGCAGACTGGTTACACACTATAAAAAGAAAATTAGTGGATGGTATAAATGTGCCATATGCAAAAGGCCTCTTTTTGGAGTGCCGAAAGATCCTAAGAACTATTCGAAATCATCTAGACGCCCAGAACGTGCTTATGGTGGCGTTCTTTGTGCGAATTGTCTAAGGAGATTATTAGTTAAAACTGCCATAATGAGAAGTGCTCCTAATTTAGCTTGATTCTTTAGTACCTTATTTCTAATAATTTAATGCCACAAGGAGAAAGATCACGATGAAGAAAGTAAAGAAAGTGGTTATTTTAATATCTGGGCCGCATGGTACTGGGAAATCTACCGTAGCGAGAGTAATAGCGGAGGAATTTGGCCTTAGATATATTTCTGCTGGAGAAATTTTCAGAAAAAAAGCGAGAGAATACGGAATGAACATCGTAGAATTTACGAAATATGTGGAGAAAAATCCAGAAATAGATTATGAGATCGACAACGCTATGATGGAAGAAATAAAAAAAGGAGATGTCGTTTTGGATTCGCAATTGGCATATTTCTTTGCCAAAAAAATAAAGGCTGAGGAGCTAGTTACTGTGAGTATTCTTCTTTATGCGAGCTTTGAGGAGCGGGCGAGACGTTTAGCTGAACGTGAAGATATATCACTCGAAAATGCGAAGGCCGAAATAAAAGCAAGAGAAGAAAGCGAGAAAGATCGTTTTGAGAGACTCTACGGTGCTAAGCTATGGTCGATCGAAGATTTTGACATTGTTATAAATACAACACAGCTTAAAAAAGATGAATCCATCGAAATATGCGTCAAGATCGTAGAAACATTTATCAAAATAAAATGTGGCTTAATATCCTAGAGATATTCCTCAGGTATTCGAACTTTTTCTTTAAGGAAGCTTTCAATTTTTTGTTGTTTTATCGCGTTTAATACATCATCATCGGATGCTCCTCTGGAAATTTCTATCTTAACGTTAAGAGGCAATAAGTGATCAATATTCATTCTTCGGCGCTTCACGCCAGTAACACTTGGAGGTCCTGTTATTAAGACATAATTTTCGTCTATAATATCAACCACTATGGCTTTTTTTCCTGCGCGGCGGCCGCGTAATATAACGCAACATCTACCAATATCAAAGAGCTTTGGCATACTTATCACCCAATATGCTGATACTTATTATTCTGATAAAAATCATAAGATATAATCTTATCTATACATATCTAAGGCATAGCATAAAGGCGAGATAGAAACATTATGATATATGGCCCGGTGGACTAACACCGGCCGATCCTTGCACGCTATTCCAGCTTTAGCTCACGGCGGCTCTCTAGTCCGGGCCATAAATATTAATATTATGTTTGTGGATTTCTTAAATTTTTCTAAATAGGGTGTTAATGATTGGGTGAAATATTGGTTCTAAGATTAGGCCATAGGGTAGCGAGAGATAAGAGAATAACGACTCATGTGTGTCTTGTTGCGAGAGCTTTTGGTGCGGATGGATGTGTGATTTCTGGGGAATATGACCCAAAGCTATTAGAATCGATAAACGATGTTGTTAGACGTTGGGGTGGTTTATTTAGATGTGTTTTTGAGAAGAATTGGAAAAGTGTTCTAAAAAAATGGAAGAGTGATAAAAAATCGATAATAGTACACCTTACGATGTATGGAATTAATTTGCCTGACATAATTGATACTCTTCGAGAAAAATATATAGATGGTTACAACATTTTGGTGGTTGTTGGTGCCGAGAAAGTTCCTTGGGAAGTTTTTGATATTGCAGATTTTAACGTAGCTATAGGTAATCAGCCTCATTCTGAAGTTGCGGCTCTAGCTGTTTTTCTTGATTGGTTATTTAGGGGCAAAGAGCTTAGGAGAGAATTCGAGAATGCGGCTTATAGAATAGTACCACAAGCTAAAGGAAAAAAAGTCGTTGTAGTGAATAAAGAAAAGTAGAGGTTTTTGTATATTGGCTCTTCTTCCGGTGTCTGTTGCTAATGTATATAGTGTAATGGTGTTTCTGTATGAACATCACTGTGCAAAGTGTGCCTGAAAACAGACACCGGTCATCGTTCCCCCATTCATAGGCTCGATCCCTCCAATTCATCGGGACCAAATCACAGCCTCAGGGGCTGGCCGAGAGCCCCAACGGCCAGAGCCGGCTCCGAGCACAAAAAACAAAGGTACACTGAATTCGCCGTACAACAGCACCCGGAGCCGGCTA
>JAUQYS020000139.1:0-2259 GCA_030587585.2 Candidatus Njordarchaeota archaeon | reverse complement strand
GATAAATTTTGAGGTTTTAAATATATATGGCTCCACAGAGGGACTTATGAAGGGTATAGGCGTGATATTTGATAAGAATAATCCATATTATGCTCCTTTCTATATGACAAAACCTGTTTATTTGACATCAATAGTTCTAGGTGCAGAATTAACATCAGACTCATTCAAAGCTCCAGAATACCCCAAGAATTTTATACATAAAATGTCTAAAGATAGCGAATTTCTCGTTGTAGTAACAGCCGCAAGTGTATTCGCAGTGCCTAATTATCTTGTGGGGGACATAGCAGTATTGAAGGATTCATGGCTATGGGTTATGGGCAGAAATATTGTAGTAGAACATTCTTTGCCATTTGCGGTTGAGGCATATACTAGCCCGGTTATACGGATAAGTGGGATTGTTGTTAAGCAAACGTTGAGTAAAATAATAGAGGAGGCCCTAGAAACGCCCTATTTTGTGGTATATCTAAGAACTGGGGGGAAAGCTGTTGTGATGGATATTTTGGTCGAAAAAGATGTTCCATCAAATGCGAAGGAGAGAATATTGAAATTTATTGAAAAAAATCCAGAGCATAGTTATCTTATAAGGGATATAGAGCAGGGTTTTTTGGATATAAATATAAGAAAGTTTTCTGGTATAAAATCTTTTATTAGTGTAATGAGAGAAGCAAAAGGTCGTGAACCTCCTAAGATTTATAGAGAATCGCCAAGTGAATTAATAGCTAGTGGGGAATGACATGATATTATTGTCATTTTTGATTCCACTATATGCAGTATTTGTGGCTCTTGGTTTCCACTCTAGAGCCTATAAAATATTCCTAAGCATTCCTCTATTTACTATAGCTATTATGCCCATAATTTTTAATGAGTTCGGTATCGTGATAGAAGGTTTCGCTGAACAGATGTTAATGTTATGTGCGTTGCTAGCTTTATCTATATTGTTTCTACTGTTTATTGAGGACATGGCTTCGAGGAACGAAAGATATTATTTTTATTTAATAGCACCTCTCGTACTTTTTGGGGCAATTGATGTAAATTTAGGGCTGATTATGATAATGGCGGTCTCAATTATCTTTGTGGCGATATTGTTTCGGAATGTTTATGTTCTCAATAAAATTTTAGGGATAATAACTTTGTCGGCATGTACTATTATCCTAAATATTTCTATATATTATAAGACATTCAGCATCATAGCTTTGATCCCTATGTTTACTGCGATGTTTTACTTTGGCATTAAAGAAAACCAAGATAAGATCGTCGAGAAAAAAGTTGATAAACTGGATATATTTGGGAAATCTAAAAAAGTAGGGAAAACATTTAAATTTATTGATATGCTAGAATATCAGACAAATTCCAAATTGCAATTAGCGATAATTGATGATGAGCTTTATGTTGGTGTGAGGAATGTCTATATAAAAATAGTGAGAAACAACAAGGTTGGGATACACCTAATTCTTAATAATAAGAAAGTAGCTGCTCAGTTGGTGAGATAAATTGAATATGCTTTGGATGATTATAGCATGTATTTCATTTGGGCTCGTTGCTTTGGCTTTTCATCTTATTTTAAGATTAAAAACATCCCTTTTTGTACCATTAAAGGCAGTGATGTTTTTTTCGATAGTAACTATTTTGCTGAAGATAATTAGCTTAACGCTTGGAGGAGAATATTTCGTAGAAGCCTATCTAGCAGTAGCTTTATTGACTATATTGCTGATAACGTTGCAACTTAATAGGATCACTATTAGAAGTAATATACTAAACTACTTACTTGGCCTATTATTTGTTGCGTCTTGTGCTGAAATTGTAGGGGCTCCTCGAAATATGCTCAGCGAGGAATTCACAGTTTTGCCGATTCGGAATTCGGTAATGCTGTTATCAGCTATTATCAACGTACTAATGGTCTGTCATTTAATCAGGAGAGCAAGATATATTCAAAAGAACTTTAAAGGCTTAGTAAAGAAAGAGTTTTTGGTTCTTAATATTCTTATTATTTTTGGGGCTATACAGGTTGGTTTTTCAGCGGCGTATCTCCTTGCTCTATGGGATCTTTATATCGAGATACTTAAAGCATTAAATTACTTTGGTATGATTATTGGGACTATAGTCTTGTTGTTGTTATGTTTCTATTTAATGAAAATACATTTCTTCTTATCTTTCTCGGGGCTTACAGGCATCACGATATCAATCGGTGATGTCGTTATTACGTCGATTGGTGATGTTCCTAAAGAAATATTGCCATATTTTATGAGAGCTCCATATAAT
>JAUQYS020000110.1:0-9178 GCA_030587585.2 Candidatus Njordarchaeota archaeon | reverse complement strand
TTGTCTATATAGGGTTCAAGTATTAACAGTAAACGCAAATATTCATATTCAGATATGCCTAGTCTTTCAATATTTTTTTCTACACGAAAGATTTTTTCCTTAACTTTAGGAATGATATAAGTACCAAGCACTTCACATAATTTATATCTCCATGGTATAGCATCTTTTCTCTTTCCGCCGTATCCAATCTGATACACAGGCTGCGAGTGAGTGTATTTAGAGAACTCGCCAATTTTTTCCAAAGTTTTACATAATATTTTCGTGCGTCCAATATTTGTAGGATCGACAATTTCTTCGATTATGGGCTGTATTATTAGCCACCTAACCTTTATTTTTCTATCAGCGTCTAACTCAACAATTTTTTTCCTAATCTTGTTGAGTATACTAGAACACTCATTCTTACACTCAATAAATATTGCTACTTTTTTTCTTCTCGGAAAAATTTTTTTCATACATATCGAAACAGAAGACAAAAGCACACTCTCTAGGGCCGATTCTACTAGTTCAATTGCTTGTTCGCTATATTCCTCAAAAACCAGTATTAGAGCTATTCTCATTGTCCATTCACTATAAGAATACTATAAGAAAATCCTCTTCATAGTATCGGTCTATTGTCACTTTTCCGCTTATCTTTATTACGAGTCTATTCATCAAATATTTTTGTAAGAGTCCGTTCGCATATTCAACATCTGTATCCATACTAAAATATTCTAGCGGCACATTTACAAATATGGGCCTTATCGGAAAAACATGTCTTGTTGTCTTTGGGGGAAAAACATGCCTAATTATGGCACAATCTACCACGTCTTTTTTCGTTATGTGTGGAGTTATAAGTATGCTTTTATTCCTTCTAGCCATTTCTATCGCTTTATTTTCTGTAGCATATTCTATCCTTATTCCTCGTTCTACAAGTTCTCGCTCCAAATGTCTCAGCTCCGAATACGTATCATAAACATCCTTACCATAATATATGTACATCTTTCCATCAACATATGCTTTGATAATATTACTATTTCTATTATCGAATAGCTCACTATCAGATTTCTCGAATCCAAATTTTTCTACAATACTTGTAATATCTCTACATGAACCATGAAGAACACGATACCATCTTTTAAGTCGTATTCTATCATCAAAATAATTAACCAGAGCTGCCAGGATATATTTATATCCCAATTCCTTAAAACATTGAACTCTATGAGTACCATCTAAAACAACATTTGAGCTCACATCAACCAAAACGGGGTCCGATAGTATCCTATCTTTGGTGAGAATCTTCTTAAGCTTCTCTAAATTACTTGGAACTACTTCTTCATGAATAAACAATTTTTCGGTCTCAAGAATTCTTAAGTCCATTATATAGGGCTCGTTATGCACATTTCCAAAAAAATGAATAAACCTCAAGAAATCCACCAAAAAATTGCTCTTATCTTCTTATTCTACCAACCTGAAGCAGACCAGATTTATATGCAAAAACCGCTGCTAATACTATTGCAGATAAAAGCAACAATATCAGACCAAAATACATATATGTTTCCCATGCCTCTTCCTCCCTTCTAGGAGCAATTCTAATTAGATATGCCCCTATACCGCTCATCAAAAATATCGCCACAGCTAATAGGAATTCAGTAAATGTCTCTCTCGAGAAGCCAGGATATATTAACGCAGGCTGACCACTTATTTCTATCAGAGGCGGAGTAAACTCATAAACAACCATAAATATGCCGCCAAATAATACCGACAAAACAATTATTATCATCGCGAAAATAAGTTCACGATTCCCTCTTTTTTCAAGGCCAAGATCAGGTACGGCTATATGGTATCTGGGTTTGTATAGATTAAGCTTGTATTTAAAGATCCAGGGTATTTTAACTTTGAATCGCGTCCGAGCCATTATCTGCTCACCAATACACATACAAAAAAATATTAATTATTTGCTATTATAAATTATCTTGGAACCACAATACTATCTGCTCAGCTATGTATCGCGCGGCTTTTTCTTGTGCCTCAAATGTTTGAGCACCTATATGTGGAGTTAATAAAACATTAGGCAAAGACAATAACTCTACTATTTTTGGGTGTTCTGGCTTAAGATTTGTATCTGCAGCGAAGCCCGCTACTTTTCCATTTTTAAGTGCATCAATGAGAACATCTATGTCTATTACTTCCATCCTAGAAGTATTAATAATATAGACACCATCCTTCATCATCGATATCTTTTTTTTGTCCAAAAAATTTCTGGTGCTTTCGTTCAAGGGAATATGCAACGATATTATGTCCGAATTAGATAATAGTTCCTCCAATTTTGCTGGTTTTATGGGATCCCTTATTTTAGTTAATTCTCGACGAAAACCAAGAACCTTCATGCCAAGTCCATAGTATGCCATATTACCAACGAGAGAACCTATATTGCCGACACCAATAAGACCTAATGTTTTTCCGAAAAGCTCATGACCTTTTAGCTTTTTTTTCACCCATAAACCCTTTTTAAGCCGCTCATATCCATAGCAGGAACCTCTTATTAAGCTTATCATAAGACCTATCGTGAGCTCTGCTACAGACCTAGCCGTCGCAGCCCCCGCATTTATTACCTTAATGCCTCTCTGCTCGGCGTATCTTACGTCTATATTATCCAGCCCTACGCCAACTCTTGCTATCAGTTTTAGCTTTTTTGCCCTATCAATTACATCCTTTGTTACCTTTGTTCTTGACCTGACTACCAGCACTTCCACATCGTTAACGGCATCCAAAAGGTCCTGTGCGGAGATATTTGGCTGATAAACAACTTCTAGTCCTTTCTCCTTTAGAAAACTAATCAAAATATCGGCAACCTCATCTGTTATTAGGACACTCACAAATATACACCAAATAACCAGAATATTTTTCTAAATATTCATAAAAAACAAACAATAGAATAACAAAAACTATTGCACAAAAATAATCATGCTACTTCCTTAAACTGATTCCTTGTGCTTCAATAATTCCGGGCTCATTAAGATTTCCATCCACCTTAAATTTTGCTCCAACTATTTTTTCGGCAATATGAATCGCTGTTATAGCATGAAGACTTATCTGAGAGCTCCTTATCTTGGATGTGCCCTCTGCTAGAGCCATAAATATTATTAGCTGATCTGTATGATGAACATCAACAGCGCCTCCAAGCTTTATTTGAGCAATAAGCTTCTCCGCAGCTTCCCTACCAACTTTCTCAGCTGGTTTTCCTCTTTCCCCAAGAGCATCTGCTTCTAACAAAGCATTTGTTGATGTTTTTGCCCATAATACTATGCCTGACCCTGGTCCAAAATGAGGATCCTTTTGTGGATCGTATGTTTCTATCTCTATTTCAGCTTTATATCCAGCAGACTCCAAAACCTGTTTTGCAGATTTTGCCTGCCTAACAGCAACATGCGATGGCAACCTAACACAATGGCTACGGCCGAAAATTACTTCTATTTCGCCTTGATCCATAATTTCTATAGGTCTAAGACTTGTAATAGGTGCTACTTCTACTCTTACTATTCCCCCTCCTTTAGGATAATGGCCCCTTCTTATAACCTCAATTTCTATGCTCGCCCCAATACTACGCAGGGCTGGTACTAATACATATCTTATAGCATCTATAGGTGGGGACCAATGAACATCAGTACCTCCCCTAACTTCTACCCTCGACTCATTGTCCGCGAATAGCAATGGAGGAATTATACCTTGCAGAACTAGGCTAATCGAACCCGCTGTTCCAACATCAAACCTATAGTTCCCACCACGCAGCCTTTTCGGCTTAAAGATTACTTCCCTCGACCCTACTGCTGCTCCCTGAACCCAAGCCTCAGTTATTTTTGCTAAGGCCCTCAATACTGTTAAATGTTGGGGTCTTAGGCCCGGATTTTTTCTCTTCGCCCTTATATTGAAGATCCTCACGGGTCTCATAACAACGGATGCATATGCTAAAGCATTGCGATATATCTGACCGCCCCCCTCACCATAGCTTCCATCGATTTCTATCACATCCGACAAAAACATCACCACAGCATATCTAAATTTTAACAAATCTTAGGCTCAGCATTAACGAGGCTCATCAACACTCAGCTGCGCCATTACTCATCATCACCCAAGGTAAAAAACAAAAAAATCTTTTAGCTACATATCCTCAAGTATCTTTTTTATTCTTCTAAATAGTTTCTCAGAAAAATACATACTAATACAAATACTAATCAAACCATTCCATATACACCACATACAGCTTGATACTGAATCTCAAATATCGCTCAAAACACTTAGAAGGATATTTAAAGCACTACATATGAATATCAGCATAGAAACAGCAGATAACACACAATATCTAGGCCTCCAGATCGCCGATTTCATCGCTGGAATAGCCCCATTTATAAAAACATACAACAAAAGTTTGTGTATTAGAACGCAAACTGCAGAACATTAAATAATATGTCATTGCAATCTGTATTTATAGGGATACAAAATGTATCAATTAAAATTCAGGGGCGTAAAACTAGTTTCGTTAGCCAATTTTGGTGACTTCTAACACACGGCGATCAGCACCAAGGGGATCAGATAGGCAGACGGCATTGGGGAGAAAGAGAAACAGAAACAAAAAACTAGAAACCCGCCAACAAGTACTTAGAACATGAGAGAAGTAAGAAGGATAATAGGGGCAATAATGAGGCCGCCAGAGGAAGAATCACCAGCCCAAACCCCGAAACAAAAACAGAGAATATCTCGAATGTACAGGACGCACGGCGATACAAGTAACATGGGATGTATCCCGCGAAAAACTGGGCAGAACCGAGCAAGAGTGAGCAAGATCGAGCAAAATGAGCAAAGACTGAGCATTTGAGAAAAAATACGAAGTTTCTGTCGAATCTAGCTAACGCCAATAGAGTTGCCAACCAGAAAATACTAAGCAAAACTGAGCAAAAGTGAACAAAATCGGCGCGGTGAGTAGTATTTAGTGGCGGGTAAAATGATAAAAGCCCCATCTTGCTGGCTTTGCCGTTTCTGTCTTTCCTAACGCTATGTGTCATATGAGGGTTGATTTCGGCTAGGAGAACTAGACGACATAAAACCGCAATCAATTAGCCCGATAGACCGCAAATTACGACAAGAAGTAGCCGCAATAATAGACTCCATAATAGCATCAATATTCGAAGCACTACCGTAAAACACAAATTAGGAGAATGAACAATATGCTCATATGACCTAGCTTTAATCAGTTTTGTGAACCAATGCTCGCTCTATATAATTGATGTACTCCCTACGAATTTCATACAACTCAGCACTTCTTGATGATATCTCCTGTTTGACTTTATTCATTTTATCCAAGAACTCAACAGCCCTTCGCATATTTATTCCCTTAATACTCTCTATGAGTTTTTTCATCTCAGCTAGGAACTTCGAGACAACACTGTGTATTATCTCGTCTATCTCATCAGCGGAGATTATTTGTTCATAGAACCCCAAGATATGTAGCCTAAGCATAAGCTGGTCATAAATTCTCAAAAGGTCGCGTCTATTGAGTTTGCGGAGGATATCCGAGAACAATATGAGTCCCTTATTAATGGTTTTTGCCTGACTATAGGGCACGTTTAATGCAACCAAAAACGCTTTTCTCATATACTCTATAGAGCTCCAGGCCTTCTCCGCGGCATCGTAATAGTCTCCTCTGGATAGTAACTCTAGCGCTTTCTCATATATCTCATAGGATTTTTCTATAAGTTCGGAGACTGAGTATTCATTCTCCAAAATAAATCCCCCCATCTATTAACCTATTCTAACTATTAAAAAACTAATCTTAAGGGAGAGAGAAAATGCAAAACAGGATATTTAGACATGTGAGTTACTAAAAATTCCAAATGTGATTACTTATAAGCTTTCTTTCTAGGCCCAACAAAATGGATAATTATACCTTTTTTCTCCCATAAAACTTCATACATAACACGTAGTGTGCCTATTCTAATGCGGAAGTAATTCTTTAGTCCTCTAAGTTTCACAATGTCATAGTCCTTGTAAGGAATTGGTTCTGACTTAAACTTTTCACTTATGGAATTTTTGCGCATTTATTAAGAGGCTAATGTCTATATATATTTCTTAGTGATGTGCTATGAAAGAAATTGTATGGGAGGGCTACATCTGCGATCTCTATGACCTATCAGAATACCTACGTGGGGAAGTAAAATGGGATAAGGTCAACAAGAAAAAGGTAAGATTTCTTGTCGATACCGGAGCATCCAAATCCATAGTGCTCGAGGACACAATAAGCGGGCTTAGAACAATAGAAATGGGAAAAACAACAGCCCAAGGAGTCTGCGATAAACCAACAAAATTCAGGGTAACGCTACTAGGAATAGCCATTAGCTTAGACGATGAAATCGACGCATCCATTCACGAAGTCTTAGTGCCGATAGAGGAAAAAGTAGAACAAAAACTACAGGAACTATTCACACACACAAACACATCCGCAATACTAGGAAGACTAAGCATGGACTCACTAGAAATAAGAATCCACCCAAAAACACTACAACCAACAAAAATACCAACACTACTACTATAAGGTGATTCTTTACCATATGCAGATTGCCCAAAAACATCAATGTCTACCAATATATTACATGAACCTATGTGTCTATAAGCCGTGTAATCCTAATGCGTGGACTAGTAATACTTATAAGTGTTATGTTCTAGGACATGAAAAATGCATGCTTTGTGCCGTAGCCGATTTTATAAACATAATGACAAAGCCAGAAATATCGAGATCTATATTAGACATAAGCAGCCTTCATGAAAAATCAGAAATTAGATCTGAAATTATAGCGATGTGTTTTTGGGTTCTATAAAAACCTTAAAAACTGTACATAAAATGTAAATATCTATGAGAGCTATCTATATCTTTTTGGTCTTCATGAGGAGTGGTATTTGAAAGATAATTGTAGAATTAAAGAATTGCAGGAGCGTATTAGAAAAATTTGTTACTGTTGTTATACTCATAGCGATATAGATGAGTATTCTGAGCATAGAGAAATTATATGCCCCTTCGACGAGTTACTGCAGGTTGCAAAAGAGTTAGCAAGGGTCAATGCAAAGAGCGCAATAAACACCTTAGTGCAGATCGCTAGCGATATTGCTAGCTCACCCTGTTATGATTTTGATATTGTTTTAGGATTGTCTTGTATTGCTGAGGCTATGGCTATAATAGATATTGATAGTGGAGCAAAGATCATAAAAATTCTGAATGAAATCATATATCTCATCTCTCGTGTTGGTCTAGCTTATATCTGCGAGGAGGCATTAGTTAGGATAACTCGTGTGATGATAAAGCTATATGAGAGAGGATTTAAAGCCGTTGAGAATATTCTGGAGCAATTATTGAGCCCTATACTTAAGATTTCAAATTATTGTGAGTTCGATCCCGAGATTTTATTCAATGTCTGCAGATTACTAACACAGACAGAGATCCAAGAGGGGTATCAGCTTTTTTCGTGTCTTGATACATGTTTTTGGGATGACTTAATGATTTTTATGTCTTCTTTGAAGAAAATTGGTACTAAAGTTTCCATCGTGTCTAAGTGATTTCTAAAGTTTGAAAATATAGACGTGCTTCCTTCTGTTTTTGGGTATTATTGAGTCCAGTATTTTTTCTAGTTCTTCCCTTGTTCTCCCACTCGCTATGATTTCTTCATCAAGAATCGCGAACCATCCCTGTGTTATCCCCTTATTCCTCAACTCCCTTTTGTACTTTCTTGCGGCTATCTTGCCCATCTCTTGGTGGTAAGTATCCAGAAGCCTTGGGTTCTTCCTTATTAGTTCTTCTATTTCCTCCGCATGGATCATCCTACTTCTCTTCGTTCTTAGGTATAGTCTGAGTTTTTCCTCGTCACTCATTTTTGCTTTTCCAGTGAATGGGAGTGAGGTTATTATCCCGAACATGCTTTTTGCCTGTCTATATAGGTCCCCCAGCTCTCTTTTTATGTTTGGGCCTAGAATTACTGGATATGTTGTCATAATGCCATCAAATATTATTTTTCCCTTGAAGGGAAGCAAGACTGTTTCTACAAATGTTGGGATTGGTAATCCTATTTCTGAGAATGGCTCGCTTAGTGCTAGTACTCCATAGGCTTTTGGTGGCTCGCCAATATCGAGGAAGATCGCGTATTTTTTCAAACATTTAAACAGGACAAATTCGCCGCGCACAAAATGTCTCCAGTTACTCACGATGCCTAGTTCTTCCTTCGAGAGGCCATATGGGTTCTCTCTTACGAATTCCTGAATTACTTTGGGGCCGTCGTACAATTTGTTTCTTATATCTAATACTCCTTCTCTTAGGCGTTTTAAAGCTTCTATTGAATCAACATTATACAGTCTATACTTCTTATTGACATATAGTAGCAATCTAAAATAAAGGTGGAAGAAAAGTCTCCTCTCATTCTCTGGTAGGATCATTTTAAAACACGCTTTCTCTCTATTATCTTAATTAGGAAGTAATATCTTAAACTTATTTTAGGATATGCCTTGCTCTGGTTGAGATGCATGGAGGGATCCCTGGTTTCCGAGGTCGATATCGACTATTTTATGTCTTGGTTAGAGAACTATTTGAGTTGGCTGTTCTTTACCATGAATCTATTGGGTATTTTCTTCAGTGTCAATGTTAGAAGCCAACCCCGGACGACCTTTTCCAAGAGGGTCTTAAGGAAGTCTCCTCTTATAGGACGATTTGTCCAGATCAGTGTTTCTAGATTTATTTGCTTTAACCTAGACCCCGGCGGTTCTGAGGATGATTTTACTGTAGAGAGTAGTGGTCAACTCCATGTGACTAAGAAAGGTTTAGGCTTAGACCTGTGGAGATCCGCCCGAGATGTGAAGGGGATTATGAAGAATCCGGCAAGGGTTAAGATTCACCGATGTGAAGAACGGATTTTCTTGAGCAGTAATTTTGCCCCCCAATACTTTGTTGGAATGATCCATAGTTGGGGTCTCCTCAATACCTTCTTCAGTGAGACCGATATGGAGGAAATTTTCCCAAGCAGATTCATTGAGTTTTTTCATTATTGTGGTAGGATATCAGATGAAGTTGTTGGGCATCCCTCACTACACGAGTTGCGTAAGGACGTACTTAGGTTTGTGGATGAAAATCAAGATAGATTAGACTCCATCAAAGAGAAAATTTATT
>JAUQYS020000087.1:0-5158 GCA_030587585.2 Candidatus Njordarchaeota archaeon | reverse complement strand
TAAGAAAGTTCGACAGTGTTGCCCACTAGACCGGTATGAGACTCACATAGAGAACACCCTCACGAATCGAATCGAAAACTTCATCACATGATGTACTCCTCCCACATCAATGCCGGTTATATAGCGTGAAATACACCCACATAACTAGCGATAGATAGCGTGGCAGCCACCACAGCTCAACATCGTCGATAGTAGCGAAGTATATTCTAGCACACCTATGCAAGAACCTCATAGCCAGGCTCTCTAAGTATTTTCAATGCCTGCTTCATCGTGATTCTCTTGAAAAGTCTGATATCGCTATACCACAAGCTTTCTACGGGGCATACCTCCCAGCGGAGCGAGAGGAACGTTTTGATTAAGTGAGATAATGATTGGAATATTTTTTGGGTTTTTTGTCATGTTAATGTTTTTGTTTATAAAAATTCTTTCGATTTTTTTATATGGATAGTTTGGTGTTAGTCAATGTATAAGTATTTGTCTGTGATTTGTATTGTGTCCCTATTGGGTCTTTCTTTCGGTGTGATGGGACACGTTTATAGCGACTATAAAATGCTTGATATATGTTTTAATGATATTGTCTGGAACGGAAAAGAATTGGTACTCATGAAATATGATACGATGTGGGCATATAGTTTTTCTTCAAACCAAATATTATGGAATACTACCACTAATCTTTCTGATTATGGTTGGCCCTATTCGATAGATTATTATGACGGATATTACTATTTTCTTGTAGAGTCGCAGAATACGTATAGTATCCTAAAAACTGATGAAAACTTTGCTATTTTGGATTCATATAATGTTAGTATATCGCTTCCAAACGATACTTGTTTCGAATCTTTCACATATAATGGATCCATGTTCATGTTCGCCTATATGTGCTATTCATCTAATACGACTGGAATCATCATATTAAACGCCGAAATGTCGAAGATTGTTGCTAATTACACATTTCAGAGACCAGAAAATTATTCTGGCTATGAATACTACGTAGTTAGCATAGACTATTCGGATGGATATATCTGGGCGATAGATTCTGGATCAATTCTGTATCTAATGCTTCAGAATGGCACAACATATGATATTCTAAATGTTACCGAAGACATATCTGACGTATGGGGCAAAAGAAACATCACGGATATATATGTTAATAGCCTAACAGCCTCAGATACAGACCTTTATGTCGCCGTATCTGCCAGCGAATATATTAATGGTTCATATTCTGATGTAGTGGCGATTGTTCAATATAGTATGGATTCTATTATTCCAGAAGAATTAAAACAAGAAGAAGAAACAAGAATGGAAGAAATACCTAAGCAACGCGAGATAGCAACAACAGGTCTTGCGGGTGGTGCTGTTGGGGCAGCATCAGCAGCTGTTGTTGCCACGACAGTTACGGCCACAGTGGCATCGAGTGTTGGAGCTGGTGTTGGTGTGCCCTACGAGAGCATAATTGACCGTATTAAGCGTTTATTTGGTCTTAGAAAAATAAAGAAGTTAAAGGATAAGGAAAAGACATTGGAGAAGCCTGATTTTAATTTTGCTATTGGATTCGTAGCATTATTGGGACTGACTTTGGCTCTCATAGTATATCTAATCAAAGTACTTTCGGACGTATTTGTCTCTATTGGCGTAAATGTAGGGTTTATGCTTAGTGTGGCGGGTTTATTGGTTTCTTTATCGATGCTTTTGTTGATTGCTAAGAAAATGATCAATATAAAAACATTTACGAAAATTATAGTTGTGATATCGCTGTTGGCGAGTATATATGGAATAGCTTCCAACGCATTTATTCTACTCTTCTATGCTCCCTATTTAATAGCGATAGAAGTGATTATATCGACATACTTGATTTTACTACAAGTACATAGTTTTGTGTCTGTAGTAAAACTAGGATATTCCTCTTCCCCTCAATAATTTTTTGTGGGTATACATGGGGAAAAATATATGTTTTCCACGAGGATCATTGGCTATATTGGGTTATCGATAATAATTGTTTCGTATGCATGTATATTTATAGCAATTCTTAATGCACCATGGTTTTCTTGGACTTCTAATGCTCTCAGCGACCTCGGAGTTCACGAAGGCTCAGCACTTATTTTTAACGGGGGCCTCATAGCTTCGGGAATTCTTTTGACGATATTTGCGTTCCTAATCTTTCGTTTCTGGACAAATGTAGTAGAGAAGATTGGGGGAGTATTAATCTTTTTGTCTGGAATAGCTTTGATCGGCATCGGAGTATTTACCGAGGAAATAGGTGACGTTCATATGTTCTTCGCGATCATGTTTTTTGTGCTAATTTCGTTTAGTCTTATGGTTCTTGGATTTGGCTTTATTCTGAATAAACGTGACAAAAAATTAGGATATGGCGGTATTATCTGTGGGCTTTTTAATATATTTATATGGGCATTCCCTTGGGGTAGCATCGGTATTGTTGGAGTAGCAATACCAGAATTTTTGTCGTCTTTGTCTGGTGTTTTATGGATAGCAATGTTCTCCCATAAGGTTATCAGGTTGAACAATACTTTTAGAAAGAGATCAGATTAGTGTTTCAGCTGATAAACATGATTGACAAAATTTCCTTTCTTAAATCTATGATTGAACGAATGCGGAAACTTAGTAGTATAGAGAAGAAGCTAATGCTTGCATTTATTGAGAATAAGAACATCAAAGCAACTCGGCTTATCTCCTTGGGAAGAAGCTATGGTATTTCGGCTATGAATATGTATAGCACTCTACTATCATTGATAAAGAAAAACCTTATAATCCCGGTATTCTACTTTCCGAAGGATATTGGTACTCTAATCGTAAGGGTGCCCTTCGCTAGTGTCTTTCTGAGCTTTGATGAAGTCTTAGATGTCAAATCGCTGTCGAGAAGATGGAGAGATAAGCTCTCTGGAAGTATAAATGATCTAAAACGAGCATGTGAAGATATTCTGTCTGAGGTTGGATATTATAGAAGACCGCAATCTAGATTAGGGGGAGGGAAGCTCTGGGCAACATTAAGAAAGTTTTATGAGACTACAGATCCAGGTAGAATTGTCGATTATTTGGATAGCCTATACAGCATAGCTATTCCTGAGGAAAGTCCAGATAGATATGTTATGCGGATGCTATCCTACTCACTTCTTGCATTATGGACATCATACTTCATGGCTACTGTTCATAAAGATGGAGTATTGCTATCTGAGTTGTATCTGAGCAATATAGAAAAAATGATCAAGATATTGAATGATAATATTGATAAAATAAAGATGTTGCAGAATAGAGCTCTAAGAGAATCGGTCTCTGGAAAAGTATATGATATAGCTTTTTTTGCTTTGGAGTCTATAAAAGAAGCTGGATTTTCAGGAATAATACTAGAAAAAGAAGACGCAAAAAAGATATTTGAGAAAATAGAAAAAATAGCATCAATAATGGTATTAATCGACAAAAATAATGAAGAAAAAGCTAAAAAAATAATGGAAAAAGCCAAGAAAATATTATAATAAAAAGAAAGTGATGCAACTTGGATGTCCATATAGACTATACAAATATCGGTAGAGTATCTCAGATTATAAGAAAAATCGGGATCATTAGAGATAGTTATCATGATCCTCGATATTACCCATCCATAAACTGTGATACCGAGCTGCAGTTCGGCTATTTTACTGTAATGGTCGCAATAGACCATCGCACAAGCACCCCGCTCGAAGTATTTGAAGGCTATGTTGACGGCGAATTTTTCCATGGCGCAGATCTCCTATATAGACTTGGAATGAAAGTTTTTGAGGAGACACCCAGTTTTTTCTTGCCAAAAAATCTGTCCATGTTATCCTACGAAGAAGCTTTTAGGCTTATTAAATTCGCTGACAAGGCTTTATGGGATATGCATGTTAGAACTTTCTTGATAAGAGACATTGGAAAAAAAGTTATGGAATATTATGGCGGCAAGTTCGAAGAATTGTTCAACGTGGAAACGATAAGAGATTTTGCCGCTAGGCTATCTATATTTAGGGCTTATGAAGACCCAGTACAAAAGAAGATATTTCTGCTAGCAAAATTTTTGGAGGGACGTGGATTAATCAAATTTAAAGATAAGGAAAACTATCATGTCGCCGTTGATAATCATTTATCTAGAATCGCTCTAAGACTTGGAATAATACGGCTTGACGACTATGAGCCTATTGTCAAGCAGATAGAACTAACAAGAGACGAAGACATAAAAATAAGGATGACCATAAGATCCGCATGGAAAGAAGTATCCAACAGATCTAATCATGATCCCTTCGCTCTGGACGATTTCTTATGGAGCTTTGGTAGAAAAACATGTACTAGGGAGTATCCGAGGTGTGACGAATGTCCATTTAGCGAAGTTTGTTATGCACGAAGAAATAATGAATACTGGTATGAACATAGACACACGTTAACATGGTATTATTAATATTAAAATATCTTTTAGAATTAGATATACCATATTATATCATTAATTTTAGGGTTGAGCATCTTTGCGACAGAAGACTTATCGTTATAATCCACATGCTATTGAGTGGATAGAGAATATGCTTAAAAAACTTGTTGAGAGTCTCGCTAAGAGGAAAAGAATATCCTTTGAGGAAGCATCAAAAATCTTCAAAATTGCAGATGTAAAGGTTAACCACGGAGAGGATGCTCTGATAGTGTGGTGTGAGGTCTAACAGTTGGAAACAAGACAATTTGTTTCAAAGATCTTTGAGATTATAGACAAGTGTAGGATCAATAATTGGATCGTCGTCGGTATGTGGGTCGGCATAACATTCTATGAGATACCCATAACAACTACTGATATAGATATAGCGATCTTCATGGATATAGAAAAAAAAGCCAACATAGAGAATCTAATCAGCATGCTACGAGAAACATTTGGAATAGAAATATCGGTGTGGAAGATTCTAACATATCTTCGCGTTAAAGGCTTTATACATCTAATCCCAAAGAACAAGGATATACTGCTTAGGGTAGACATTATCAATATTGACAAATATACTGATTTCTATGATTTGTGGTTAGAGACTTTTAACTCACGATTAGAAGTATCTTGGGAAAACCATAAGATATATATCCCAACACTCGAACATTGGATAGCACTAAAACTTATCTCATTCAGAAACAAAGACAAACTACAGCTAATAACGATGCT
>JAUQYS020000275.1:0-1544 GCA_030587585.2 Candidatus Njordarchaeota archaeon | reverse complement strand
CTCAAGTCTACTAATACCGTCGGAATCAAAAACAGACACTTCTAGGTCGAATTTACAGCAGCAAATGCACGATCCATTTGATAATATAACAGAACTTTGACTATCATTACATCGAATCTCAAATTTGCGTATTGTTGGAGGCATTAAAGAATCATTACAAACTATGAGATATGTCAAAGAAATACTATTATTACACATATCTCTTGCGTATATCTCGACCATATACGTTCCAGGAAGCCATATTGGTACCGTTATTGTATCCACAAAGCTAACATCAATATCTTCCGTTGACAGGTCATAAACATAATTTTCTAAAACCTCGCCATTATGCTTAATTGTGATAACTACAATATCAATACCATCTGCGGAATTCACTATTATTGTTAATGTTGTATTTCTACATCTATATATAGGGCTTTCTGGTAGCAATAAAATATCATTATCATACACATATACATCTGGCTCCCGCCCATCACAACAAATTACAGTAAAGTAGTAATAAGCAATAAGCTTATCGGCGTCTTCTAGCGTAAGTTCAACATGATATACCCCCGCGCCACTAATAACTATTATGTCTTCTACAGATGTACTTGGTACCGAACCAAACGAAAATGAGTCTCTATGCCCGTTATATGTAATGTTGAGCCTTTCTAGGCCAGTATCATCAGAAATATTTACTGTTATGTTGAATGATGTACATATGTATACAATACTATTGTTTGTTATTGGTTGTGTTCTGGGATAGTACATTCCAACATAGTCGAAACTGGGTGGATTTGCTCTTATTGTTTGCTTCGTAACTGATTTTCCTTCTAAATTCAAAGCTGGCAAAAACACCAAAAAAATGATTACAAATATTATTATATTTGCTTTTCTCATTCTGACACCCAAGATTATTTTTAAACACTCCAGAGCAGAACACGAAAAAAGGCTCTGCTCTATGTTTTTCCTTTTTCTAAGATGGTAATTTTTATATATAAAGCTTTCTTTCTATTTATAAACACAAAGACATTATGGTACATCCCATAAAATATAGAAACATAATCAAAGTTTTACTTCTATGTTATGTTTTTATGTATTTCTTGCATAGGTTCTTTTATTGTTAGTATTATTCTTTTTTTCTTTGATTTTTTTGGCATTATGTTCCATTTCCACGATGCTTTAAGAAATCCGTTTAGATCCAACAACTGAAACGCCCGTATGTCTTGTTTTCCTTTTCCTAGGATCTCTAAGCATATTTCACTATTGTTCGTCATGATGGTTATTTTTCTCTTCGCTGTTCTCGATAATATTTGTTCTTTTCCGATTATCGTATCTCCCGCCTGTATCCATAGTATCTTATCTTTTAGTGAGGCCACATATTCTATTAATACTTTCTTTGGTTTATAGTCTCTATTCGTTGCCTCTAGCTCGTCCAATATTGTATGATCATCTAGTATGGATATTTTTCTTTGCAGGATGATCTTGTCTACGTTTATACTGAACTTTCCATTACCGTGATATTCCCACTTTTTGATTTGTATGTCTTTGTTTTCATCGTTTAG
>JAUQYS020000077.1:0-1880 GCA_030587585.2 Candidatus Njordarchaeota archaeon | reverse complement strand
AAAAAATATCAAAGAACGATTACACTATATGGGGGCATAAGGAGAATGGTTTCGCAGATTTACTATACAGGCTGAATAAAGCTATATGGGACTATTTTGAAAGATATGATTGGGAGACACCACTTAAAGTCATTATGAAAAGAGTAAATCCAAAAGAGGAATACCGCCAGAAGATAGAAGCTGCGTTAGAAAAGATTGGTTGGAAAATACCAGATTTCCTTAGGAAAGACAAATATATATGCATTGGTACATGGGACGAGCATAAATGGGGTAAAAATATACCTAGAAAAAGCATATACATTGTTGAAGGTCTGATCATTACAAGACGACTGAATATAACCTATTGGCAGTCGGTAGGGGATTATTCGGACAACATTGAGGGATTATCTTTGATGAAATTTCTTGACGATCTTGCCCCAGCACTATTTCTTGGATATATCGTCCTTCGTGTGGAAGGTAATGGATTACATGCGGATTGGGGTGTATGGAAATGAACCAAAAAGCTAACCAAAAATTAAGGCACGAAGAGGATGAGGAGTTTGTGAGGATGCAGAGAGAAGATCATGATAAATCTAGAGAAAGGATACGAATGAATAGATCTAAACCAGCGATGCCCTTACAAAAAATCCAGATTCCTATTATTAGGTTAGAGAAAACTCCGACTATAAAGCTAGAGTCACAAGAAATCGACTTTAGCGTCCCTAAGATTATTAGTGATGTTAGTAAAATCAGAATAACTCACGTACCAATAGTAAGATTAGACAGGTTGGATGTAGAACCGAGGCCAACAGAACTTGATGACGTGTTGCCTGCGATCTCGCGATTAGACAAAGGTGGATATCCACCGATTCCTATTTTCATGATTGAGAGTGTTGAGAAAGATTTCTATATCTCTCCCTCTCTAAATGTAGAAACACCTTGTATAGAACCGATGAAGAGACTTAAAAAGATCGTTCCAATATATACACCGTCATCAGCGACAATTGAATATACTACTCAATCTTTTGATGACAGGGTTTGTGAGGAAATTCGACCACAAATTAGTCATGAGGAGAAGACCCCAGAGACTTTCATAGGATCTGTAGGTGAAGGAGGAGGGCCTAAGGGGGATCTAGATGTGATAAGATGCATATTTGGTTTATCTAGAAAAAATAGGCGAGTATTATATTCTGGAGAGCCAAAGGTAATAACTGTTCCAAAGGAAGAGTTTTTAGGTTTCGTTAGATACCTATGTTCTAGAATGTACAGGGAGATAAAAGGTGGAAGAGCAAAACCTAGGATCATATCTAACATCAACAGAGAATTTTTTAGAAATGAAGTTAAAAGATGGCTACAGGCTGAAGATAGAATATTCTCTATCGAATTTAAAAAGAGCGAAGAACTAGATCATGAATTTTGGGAAAGTTTTTGGGATAGAATAGAGGGGTTGTTCTCGCAGGATCTAGGCTTTATCGTTCTAAACCGAAATGTTCTCTATATCCCCAAGCATCATATCGTGAAATGGATACATATACGGTTTCCAGATCGGTTGATGAATAATCCAAACGTCAAGGCCGAGTTATGTAGCATTATGTGGGGGTTCCTTGATCCTGACAATATGCTTGAAAAAGCAAAACTCTACTCAAGTGACATGGAGTTTGATATTATATTTGAGGCGGCTAGAGAGGAATTCGAAAACAAACTTAAAAGTATTGATGGAAAATATCTATATGCGGCCCGAAGAGGAGAAAATGAATCCGATACTCATTTCAAGTTGAAGCTATTTGTCGTGAAATATATTGCAGATGTTTTAGGATTGAATGATGTTGTGAGTATGAAGAAATACATTTATGTAGAAGAGTATTGGGAAGGAGTATATCCAGATATTTATGTTAGTAGTG
>JAUQYS020000028.1:0-3633 GCA_030587585.2 Candidatus Njordarchaeota archaeon | reverse complement strand
AATAACACTGATAAAAGGGGAATGGGATTTTTTTAAAAAAAAAAACAGCAAATTTTTTGATGCTTTTCCTCAAAAATATTGATAGTGTTGGTCTTAGAGTATTCACATATAATATTTCTTTACCCACAAAAACAAAAAAACATGTATCTCGACTTCTTTTTAACGTTATCACATATCTGCGGCTTGTTGATTGGATTTTGGAAAAACTTGATATTCCATGCGATATCGACAAAAACCTTCTGCGGATACTTATCTACAGAGTAGCGATAGAAAAAAACTCAGAGTTTTTAAACAGGATCAAAAAAATAAAATGTCTTGATCTCGAGGATCTCGCCACAAAGACACATGATATCCTTCAGAACCTTAGAAAGATATCACCAATAAGAAGACTCTCCTTAAAATACTCATATCCAATATTCTTTGTTCGGAGACTATCAAAGGTTATAAACATCGACCATCTAGAAAAACTTTTAGCCACTATGAACAGCAGATTGCCATACACATGGCTTTGTGTAAATACAATAAAACATGAAAGAGACCATATTGTCGATATCCTTAAGGACGAAGGGTACTCCGCTGAGCCCGACGCTGATTTCTATGACCTAATAAAGGTTTCTGATATGCCCAGACGTCTCGAAAAAAGCAGTGTTATTAGAAACAATATGGCCATAATAGCAGAAAAAGCCTCTGTCGCAACAACTCATGCTATGGAGGCAAAAGATGGTGAAACAATATTAGATATGTGTGCTGCACCAGGAATAAAACTCATCTGTACAGCATTTAAAATGTCTTCAGGCAAAATAATTGCCGTAGATATCTCCAGAACACGCATGAGAAGACTTAATAAACTTGTAAAACGTTTCAACATAGATAATATTAGCATTAAAACACTTACGATGGACTCAAGAGACCTACCACATGTTGAGCTTGAGCCAGTAGACAAAATATTGGTTGATGCTGAGTGTTCCAGTACGGGGCTCATTCCAAAGGCTCCAGATATAAAGCTTAGGATCACTAAGGCTAGAATTAATAGCCTCTCTATATTACAGAACTCACTTCTAAACTCTGCATTGATACTCGGCGAAAAGTATTGCTCCAAATATGTTGTCTATTCTGTATGCTCACTTCTTCCCGAAGAAGCTGAGTATGTTATTCTTAGCATACAAAAATACCATGACTATGAAGTATCCAATCCAGCGTTTGGTTCAGCAGCATATATCCCAAATACTGGGCGGCGATATTTTCCTCATGAACATAAGACAATTGGGTTTTTTATCTCAAGATTCCGAAAAATAAAATAATGGTGATTTTCTGGAAAATTTAGAAAAACGCAGGCTTGTTAACAATTTTTTTATGTGGCGTAAAATTATATTTCTGGTGACAACAATGAATGAGAACACAGAAATAGAAAAAGATCCGAAAAACGTTCTTATGTTGCTGTCATTATATGTAGCAATGTATTTTCTGATAATAATATTTCCCTACATAATATTTGGATTTAAAATAGAATCAGGATTAGTCTCCATGCCCGATCTTATAGACTTAGTATTTTATCCACCCGTGTTTGGGGTTCTTCTTTTTGTGATATATGAATCCGTAAAAAGTGACAACCAACCTAAATACATCAAATACATTGCTTTTATTATGCTTGTAATTCATTTTGAGGGACACGGTCTCCATTGGGCGGCAAACGCTATAGATGTTCTCGTATATGGTAACAGTTCGATACCAAAAGAAATAGCAGATTTTGCATATTTTCTTGATGAGATCCTAAGCCATAAAATAATGTTCGGCGGGATATTAGGATTTTTCTTTGTACTATTCGTAATAGACATCAGATACAATAAGTATAAAAAATACAATCCAGTGTGGGGATTATTAGGGATAGTGCAAGGATTATTGTTTACTATTTCTTTTATAGAAGGCCAGTTCATCATCGACGCAATGATTATTGTAGCGGTGTTTCTCGTCTCGATGTTTGTAATACATGGGAAGGATATTCTTAAAGCTCGAGATAAACCGATGTGCTGGTTTGTGTTGTTGTTTTTGATATCAATGTACATTTGGGCTATATTATACGTATTGATATTCGGAGGGTTATATCAGCCTTCTGAATTTTTATAAATTATTTTTTGTTTTTTTGTAAAAGCTTACGGTTTTTAAATAAAAATGGTGGCATCTTTGGCATATTTAGAGTATATAGGTGATGGCCGCGTGGCGACGAAATGAATAAAGCTATTTTTATTCTCTGCATATTATCCATAACAACGCTGATACATCTAGATGCATTTGTATTTAACAATAAAGTAGAGATAAACGGAAAAACAGCAAAGAATTATAACATAAATGTGTATGCTGCCTTTCAGCACAATAGCAAAAAAACTCAATACACAAAAACTCACAATAATCCTGAGCTTTTTTCCGTTATGGCTGGCGAAACAAATAATATACATATAGCATACGAAATAGTTCCACTTAACAGAACAGTTACAAATCCATCTCAAGATACATGGGTCAAAGTTTACGGTTATGCCGGCATAAAAACTTCCGAGGGATTTCATCCGTTCGAAAATATGTATGTTGAGGCATGGGACCGCGATGGTGACGGCACTACAGATCTGCTTGGCACGACATATACAGATAATACTGGATATTTTGAGATGGAATTCGATAATACTGATGGATGGCTTGGCGCGTATGGAAATCAGGACATATACTTGATTTTCTATCTGAACACTACAAATGCGATTATTGTTAGAAACGGAGAAACTTACCGCGCGCAGATGCTTGATGATTGCGCTGAAGGAGGATTTAAGGAGAATGCTGACATAGATACTGATGGAAAAGCTATAGGAGTATACTTAACGGATGCAAACGGTAATGGTGATATAGATATAGATAATGATGATGAGAATGAGGGAATCTTATCCACAGGCGGTAAGGTCGTTAGATATAGTTTTGAGGATATGCCTTATAATAGGACTGTTAGTTTTGATGCCAATGGCAATTTCTATATAAGTGATCCTAAACCATCAGCAGCGGCACTTATTGTATATTATATAGACCTATCGGTTGATTTTGTGCAAGATACGTTATCTATTTCGCCAAGTAAGATAAAAATCGAATTTTCTAATGAATACGCATATACACATTATAATGAGATAAATGATATACTATATGTTTCTGGCCATCCAAGCGAGATGGATTGGGAGGACAGAGACCCAATAATAAAAGAATACGCTAAAATGATTCTTAAAAAATACGCAGGCATACCTATTTCTATTTCTTCTGGGAACTATACATGGGATACACATCAGGATGAGGGAACCGCATGGATTGAGGGCTTCGCCACATTTTTCCAATCAGTTTTTAAGCAGTATTATGGATATGCTAACTTCACAAAATATAATGACACATTAAATGGTGTGTCAAAATATGGTGATGCTGATCTTGAAACACAGTATGACGAAGACAAATCCAGAGACGATCAAGACATAATAGGTGCCGTAGCTGGAGTCCTTTGGGACCTTTATGATAATGTATCAGATGACCAAGATGGAGATGGCATTGGCGATAGCCTAAGCTTTAGCTTTCAGCAAATATGGGACGTAGTAACAACATACAAACCACAGT
>JAUQYS020000027.1:0-3828 GCA_030587585.2 Candidatus Njordarchaeota archaeon | reverse complement strand
GGCTTGCTCATGTGACGAGCGGAATAGAGCTTGCTTATGATTTAGTTTCGGCTTTAGAGGATCTGGCTGTCCGTATGGGTATGCATTTACCAGAATTTTCTCTTCCGAATTCAACTTTTGCTGCTTTGAGGTTTCTGATAGAGTATTCTCAGACTTTCGCTAGGGAAAATAATATTATTTTGGTGGTATGTCTTGATGAGTTTCATTTAATGCTAGAGCATTTGGCGATGAGAATCGCTGTCGAAGAAAAACTGCGCCTAGACGATGCCCTACAAAAAGTATTTTGGTACTTGAAAGACAGCATGCCTGTCACAGAAAATGTATTCTGGGTTTTGTCAACAAGTTTATCGTGGCACATGCTTGAGAGACATACCAAGACAGATCCAGCTAGAAAAGCATTTTTGGCATTATTCACAACAAAAAAAATAGATCCACTGACTAAAGAATCCTCATTAGGGCTTATTTGTTCCCTTTCAGAGACTCTTAATTATGATATTCCCAACGACGTAGCGGAACGCATATACGAAGTAACGGGCGGGATACCGGCTCTAATAGAAATTATTATCAGCCACGTGGCTCCCCAGAAAGTAGAAAACATCAGTATGCTCGAAGAGGTTCTCTATAGGATAGGCCGATCTACTGAGCTTAACGATTTTTTTGAGGCGATAATGAGTTTTGTGGATGAAGTCTCTAGATACGGTAGAACCGTTATTTTGAGAGTTATGAGAGGCTTGGCTAAAGGAAATACGACCCCTAAGGAACTTACGAAGAGTGAATCTATGGACTATAATGTTGTCTATAATGTACTCGAAGAGCTAACAGATATGGGATTTGTCAAAAAACAAAAACTTGGAAAAGAGGCAATGTATTTTCTTAAGTATCCATTGATGAAAACATGGCTTTTATCCACAAAGCCATATGTAAGTAGAAGCGATGAACAGAAAATAAGAACGTCTTTGGGAATAATGTTCGATAAATATATAGAGGGACTATTTCATCAAGCCAAAACTCTAAGCAAGCCATTAATAATACGGGAAAAAAACGGGGTCTTTTTTAACAATACGATCGAGCAATTGGAAATTCTACCGATATATAGGGCTTATGTGCCAAGAGGGCCACCACATAAACAAATAGACTTAGTGGCCATGGGCAGAATGGGGAAAAAGGAAATTTATTATCTTATAGAAAACAAATATACAATGGCACCAATACCACCAAGCGAAATTATAAAATTCTCAGAAAGAGTCAAAAGCTTTATTATAGAAGAAAACATACGAAATAATATTGCTATCATTATTCAGGGAGGCGAAGGAGGATACAACCCAGCAAGTGTGGCGATAGCGATCAAAAACAATATTGTAACAATCACAAAAATAGGCCTAATACAGATTGCGCGATTATTAAACTATCCAAAGATAATATAAGAATCCGTGGACGTTATTCTAAAACTAAAAATATTGCAGTATCTATTAAAATTGCATAAATAGAAATTTTTTGTTTTTTTGAAGGTTAATAGTTGAGGGATCTGGATGGACGAAAAATTAAGGTCTTTGGTTGAGGTCTTTTTTGTTATAGTTATTTTTATCGCCTTCGCTATAATAGTTGATACGATGGCTCCTGAAATATACGCGGGCTGGCTAAAGAAAGGTTTTATGATTCTTATCAGTATATTGATCATAGTAGCGAAACATAAGCCCAGAGAATATGGTTTAATTCCACGTAATATTCGCCTGAGCCTCAAATGGGGAACAATCTTTCTTTTTGTTTTTATAATCCCTGCGTTTGTTGTTCTTGGTTTGTACATAGATAAGATTACACTAGATTATTCTAGTTTACTTATAGACTTTCTATGGTTCTTAATTTTTACTGGTTTCGCGGAAGAACTAATGTTTAGAGGATACATACAATCAAGACTAAACGAATGCTTTACAGATACATATAATAAGTTTCTTGACTTCAACGTAACATGGCATAAAGGCACTCTCATTACAGGAGCCTTAATCTTCGGCCCAATTCATATCCTAAACGCTATTAATTTCAGAACTTGGGAAATAAATCTAACCATCTCAGTGATACTTATAGCGGTTATGGCCTCACTTTTCGGAGTTCTTTTCGGAGTTACCAGAGAAATCTCAGGAGATATAATTATATGCTCCATAGTACATGGTATTGTAGATTTTGTTGCAATAACATTGCTCAGCAATATCTCAGGCTATTTTATATATTGGGTGCCCCTAGCGATAAGCTTCTTCATATTTTTCGGATTTCTGTTTGAAAAATTTATTGCCGAATTCAAAATTGATGTCTTATATTCTGGTAAATCATAATCCCAAATTTTTTGCTGGTTTAGTTGCATCATTTTAGAAGCATCAAAGCATTTAATAAATTTTATAGATGTTTTTTCGTGTATCTTCTCAGAACCTAATTTTTATATCGAATCACTATATGAACCACTATATGAACCATAAGTTTTTTTAAAGAAGGAATCTTCTAGCATATAATGTGTAATATTTAAAAGATTTTTATACTATCTAATATGTCGAGAAATCATACTTGTGAGTGATGATGTCCAGTAAGCCTAGAGTGGCGAGACTCAAAATTGTTTTTCTCGGCGATGGTGCTGTAGGAAAAACATCAATAGCAAGAAGATACCTAGGAGAAACATTTAAAGGAGATTACCGCGCGACTATAGGCGCCGATTTCTATGTTAAAAAAGATATTTATACATTTCCCGAGATTGGAACTTTTCATTTTCAGTGGCAAATATTTGACTTGGCTGGTCAGCCTACATTTAAGCAGGTTAGGCCAATATATTATCAGAGAGCCAAAGCTGCTATTGTCGTGTTTGATGTATCTAGACCCGAGACTTTCTATTCCATTCCTGAATGGCTTAAAGAATTTTGGACACATGCTGGAGGAGTATATCCATTTATTTTGGTTGGTAACAAAATTGACCTTAGAGGAATTCAACCATGCTTGGAACCAAGACATGGTCAGAAATATGCAGAAATACTGTCTCAAAGATTAGGATTTCCTATACCCTATGTCGAGACATCAGCTAAAACTGGCTATAATGTAGAAGAAGCATTTAGAACTCTTGCATACACATTGGCTAGTTGGATAATCAGAAGCGTAAGGTCTAAGAGATAGTTTTTTAATGATATTCTTTCTAAAAGTATAAAAGAGAATGAGAGCATCCCAAACCGAATATTTTTGTCTCTATGATTTTATAGAAAATGTTACTGGGAGAAGGTCTTTTAGAAGATATTTCTCAATCTGTATAGGTTTGTTGCCAAATGCTATAATTATGGGCAGATCAGGGCTAGAAAACTCGCGTATAACTTGGAGACATGCACCACAAGGGATAGGTTTTACGTCAGGAGAATAAACCAGTATGCATTGAAAATTTTTTTGTCCTTCTGATATTGCTTTAAATATTGCTACTCTTTCAGCGCATATAGTAAGACCATATGATGCGTTCTCAATATTAACTCCATAGTATAATCCTCCGTCAGTTTTGAGCACTGATATAACTCTAATATTGGAATAAGGAGAATAACAATATTTTAGTTTGTCTCGCGCTATTTTTAGCAGTTCTGAGATGTCCTCATTGCGACAATTTTTTTCCATGAAGATCACCAATCTCCAAGATAGCTATATCTACATATGAGCACATATTTTTTATATATCTAGATATTATTGGAAAAATGTTGGCTTTCTAAATAAACATCTTTTGCTTTTTCTAGAAAATTGCTAAGTATAGAGTGTGGTAGTACCTTGTGATGAGATATCACATATCAAGAAAGTCATTGATGTTATATATAGTAA
>JAUQYS020000015.1:0-2590 GCA_030587585.2 Candidatus Njordarchaeota archaeon | reverse complement strand
GATATATTTGATAATACTTTTACGACTTCTCCTCGCGCTTTTCTAAGCCTCATAAAAATATCAAAAAATTTTTTACGCGCATCCTTTACTGCTGATATGTAATCTATTTCATTATTCATTATTCTGCGCAATAATGATAATACATAGGCGCTAAAATATGGCCTGAGAAATTCGGGGCAGAGATTCTCCAACATTTCACATATTTTATAGCCTAGCTCCGTCACATATAGCTTATTTCTTTTTCTTGCCACATATTTCCGATCTATCAGCTTTTGTATGTGTTCTGGCCTTGTTGCTTTTGTTCCTAGACCAAGACGCTCCATATATCTCAATAATTCTGCCTCAGTTAGACGGTCTGGTGGTCGTGTCATTTTTTTCTGCAGGTCTATTTTATCTATTGGGATTTGTAAGCCACGAGTTAAATTCAGATCGAAAGTCTTAGGTTTCGCAAATGGATATACCTCCATGAAACCAAGTCTTTCGATAGACGCAAAGCTAAAAATAAATCTCTGATCTGCAACTAAAAACACTGCCTTGTTTTTTCTAATTATCGCGTTATCCATAAACAAAGCTATGTACCTTCTCACTATAAGTTCATAAACCTTAAGATGCACATCAGATAATTTTTTCGTAGGTCTAGGGACATCTATAGGTGTTATAGGTAAATGGTCACCAACTAGTTTTCTACCATTCCTATTGATTTTTGCACCACTCGCCAATACACGTTTCGCAAATATTCCCAGCTCTCTAAGATTTGAAAGTTTAAGTAAATTCTTCGAATGATCATATTTTGGAGGATATTTGTCCGTATCGGTTCTTGGATACGTAATTAATCCCTCTAAATATAAATCTTCTAAAATTTTCATTGCTCTTTTAGAAGATATTTTCAGTATCTTGTTGAGCATAATTAGAGCCCTATTTGTATTAAGAGGAGGCTCTGGTCTCTTCTGTTCAATTTTCGAATCAACACTATCAACTATAGCTTTTGAAACATTTTGTATTTTTTTGTATATTTGATTAGCCTCATTTAAATCATAAAAGGGAGACTTCTCATGCTCAGCAGATATTATCTTTTGGTTCACCTTTACTTTCAAAGATAAAGACCAATAAGGCCTAGGCTTAAAGTTCCTAATATATCTTTCCCTTAGAAACAATAGATACAATGCTGGGCTCTGAACCCTCCCAAGTGACAGTATATTCCCTCTCAACAGCACTTTTATTAAACCCTCTGACTTTTTACCAATCATGGTAAGCTCTCTTGTAGAAGAAAAACCACTAAGCGCATCAATAATCTTTCTAGCCTCTGGAGCCATCGCCCAAGACAATATCGGTTTACTAGGATTATTAAAGGCTCTTATAAGCTCCTTAGGCTGAACAGAAAGAAACCACAGCCTATATACTGGAAGCTTCTTTACTTTTGAGACTATCTGCATAGCTTCCCAACCAATATTCTCGCCCTCCTCATCAGCGTCTGTAGCAATAAACAGAATATCATGTTTTATTGCCAAGTCGCGTAGAATTTTTATTAGATATGGGTACCGTGGTCTCTGGATAAGGGACTTATCATCCTTAAGTATCATTAAAGGATCTATGGCCGTCCAAGACTTATATTCTTTCTTTGTATCATATTCCATTATGTGCCCAATGAGTGGCACAATCGTCACATAGTAGCTTTTATACCTCAAATGATAAACTTTAATCTTACCATATCTCAATGCTTTATAGTTTCTTCCAGCCAAAGCGTTCGCAAAAGCAGATGCTACTTTTGGTTTTTCAGTAATCACAAGAATCCTAGCGCCAGGTTTAGCTATTATATCTATACTCCAATATTGCATCTTAGGGGATTTTATCTCTGGAAGATCTATATTACTCATAAACTCGCTGACCATTTCGCCGATATCCATAGATTTTTCTTTTATTATCTTCGCGATACTCTGATCGTCGTTTCTGTGCTCATTTTCTATATGCTGTCTTGTTTCTTCTTCTTTTTTTTCGGGTTTTTTTGATTCTGTGATAAACTGATCCAGAGTTATCCTCTGCTTTTTCTTAGACATCTTCTAGCAACAATCTACGCAGCAATAGATATATTATATTGATAGACGTAATAAAAGACAGTTCAATAAAAAATACAGCATTGTTTGGTTATATTCATTATTCTGATTATAACATAGTATTGATTACTACGTCAAGGTATCACCATGGAACAGGAACCAGTAGAACTATATATAGTTCTGGGAAACGAACAGCTCTATTGGCCTCTAGATGCTCCTCCGGTATATCTCATGGATCTTCTTGGAAAGCCCTATTTTATGCACGGCTTGGAATATCTTATGTCATTGTTTTTCATAAAGAAAATCGTATTTATCTATGCTAATGGCAATTGGAATAGTAGCATCAGAAAGGCCCTAGAAGGTAGGGTCTATGCAGATATTTCCTTCGAATTTATAAATAGCCTGTCTTTTGATAACATAGTTTCTATTATTATGTCTCTTAGAGAAGAAAGAAATAAGATTCTATCTTATTCTGCTTACATTCCCCTGCATCTTCTTGATGTATCGATTTTTAAGAAAAACCATTTTATTCTTTCAGA